>JALEPA010000192.1 GCA_022766515.1 Lachnospiraceae bacterium
TTACTGAAAAGCCGGATTGATCATGGGTTAAAAATGCGGAAATGGGGACTGAAAATGAATGATCAGGACAAATACTCGCTAAGAGGTCGGGTCTTTAATAGATTGCGGGAGGATATTCTGGCTGGCAATTATGAGGAAAAAGAGGAGTTGAAGGAGGCAGCGATCAGCAAGGAGCTGGGCGTCTCCCGAACCCCGGTCAGAGAGGCGCTCAGACAGTTGGAACTGGAGGGTCTGGTGACGATTATCCCCAATAAAGGGGCCTATGTGAATGGCATTACCGCAAAAGATATTTATGACATTTATGTGATCCGTTCCTATTTGGAGGGATTATGTGCAAAATGGGCATGCGAAAATATTACGAAGGAACAGTTGGAAGAACTGGAAGAGATCGTATATTTAAGTAAGTTCCATATTGAAAAGGAACACTGGGATCAGATCTTTGAGTTAGATAATCGTTTTCATCTGCTGTTGTATGAGGCATGCGGAAGTAAGGTGTTAGAGCACATTTTGTCTGATTATCATCATTATGTAGAGCGTGTGCGGAAAAATACCTTGTCTTCACAGGAGCGTGCAAGAAAAGCAAGTGAAGAGCATGGAGCAATTCTGGAAGCGTTAAAGCAGAAGGATGAAGAAACAGCGGATCGACTGGCAAATGAGCACATCGTTCAATCTTTGGCAAACATTAAGCACCAAGGATTGGAGAAGCTGATGGAAAAACACAATTAGAGAAGAAGAGATGGAGAATACTTACTTATGAAAAATTATGCGCCGTATAAACGGATACTTTTATTTTTTTCATCCTTGATCGGCATTGTGCTTATGACAGGCGTTTTTGCTTATGGGTGGTATAATTATTATGCCGATACGATGTATATGGTGAGATTTTACCGAAGAGGAAACTATGTTGTCATTGGATTGTATGGAATATTATTACTATTTTTCTCAAATATGTACGGTGGGATAAAAATAGGACAATATCGCAGGATTGAGGTGCTGTTGTCGCAGTACCTCAGTTTGTTTATTACGAATGTTTTATATTATATGATCATTTCGCTGTTGGCATTTCGTTTTGTGTCACCGCTGATGTTATGTGGAGTGATGTTAGCAGAGATGCTCGTGGCAACGGTATGGGATTCGATGGTGATTGCACTGTATAACCGTATCTTTGAGCCGTGGAAACTTCTGCTGATCTATGGGGAACGTTCTGCTATCGATCTGATCTACAAAGTAGAAACAAGAAGAGACAAATATGCGATCTATGATGCGGTCAGCATCCAGGAAGGATTTGATGCGATCGTTCAGAAAATGCGGGATTTTCAAGCAGTCATTATTGGAGACATTTCTGCTGTCGAGAGAAATGATCTGCTCAAATATTGTTATGCCAATCAGATCAGAGCGTATGTAGTTCCGAAATTATCTGATCTGATCCTGATGGGGGCGGAACGAATCCATGTCTTCGACACCCCGTTTTTGCTGTCGAGAGGATATGCGCTTAGTTTTGATCAAAGATTGTTAAAGCGTGCGCTGGATCTGGTGATTGCGATACCATTGACGATCATCGCATTGCCTTTTATGGCTTTGACGGCATTGGCGGTCAAGCTGTATGACGGAGGACCGGTACTTTATTGTCAGACGCGTTGTACGCAGGGGGAACGGCAGTTTACGATCTATAAGTTCCGTAGTATGGTGGTGAATGCAGAGAGTGATGGTGTGGCAAAGCTTTCGAGTGCCGGAGATGACCGCGTGACACCGGTCGGTAAAGTGATCCGTGCGACCAGATTGGATGAGCTTCCACAGTTGTTTAACATCTTGCGGGGCGATATGTCCTTTGTAGGTCCAAGACCGGAGCGGCCGGAGATCATAGAAGAATACAAAGAGCAGATGCCGGAATTTGTGTTCCGTACAAGGGTTAAAGCCGGATTGACCGGTTATGCGCAGGTGTACGGAAAGTACAATACGACACCGTATGATAAACTGAAGCTCGATCTGTTTTATATTGAAAATTATTCTCTGTGGAAGGATATCAAATTGATCATGATGACGGTCAAGACGGTGCTTCGCAAGGAGGCAACAGAGGGGATCGAGCAGGGAGCAACGACAGCATGGAAACAAGAGATGCAGGCGGATGAAGTGGATACCAAGAGGGTACTCCATGAGATCGCAGAAAAGGAGGAGCAGTAACTATGGGAAAGAACAACGGACAGAAGACGAATCAAACGCCATCCTATCCGATCGTGTATTTAGTGCCACTGATCGCAGTGCTTACTTTTATCCCATTGATCGTGAATCAAAAAAATGTCACAACAGGATTGCAGAAATATG
>JALEPA010000254.1 GCA_022766515.1 Lachnospiraceae bacterium
GTGGTTGTCTGCATTTCCAAGTTAAATACTGTGTGTTTTTCGTCCTCGACATACACATCCAGACGGATTCCCTTTGCACCCGCTGCAATGTCGATATTTTTCTGTACCTCCGGATATTCAATCTTTGCGATCTTGATCCCAAGGATCGTTTCCAAAAACGGTTTTACATATTTTGGATCACGCATGATCACACTAAACATAAAATCGTCTTTGAGTTCCAATTCTTCGTATGCTTTCGCCATAGTTTTTCCTCCCTTATCCTTATACGCTTTTTTCTTTCGTATGTTGCATTATATAACGCAACTTTTAAAATAGCTATAGACAAAAGCACCAAATTTTGGAGGGTAAATTCACCGACCTAGACAATTTTTCAAGTTAAAAATCTTGCTGGTCTGTTGCACTTTGTACATTTTGATATTCCATTTTTATGAATGTTTCACAACGCATCAGACCTTCCACTGCAACCAGTATCTACAGTATGGCCTACTGCACCTTGATCTGGCACATTTTCATCGCCTCCAAAGCATTGTTATGACTTTCGGGTGTCACGCCTGCACAGCAATCCTGCCATACTGTTACTGGCACTTCCGGCATAAATGCCTTTGCCAACATGGCATTTGAGATCACACATATATCTGTGCACAAACCAATGAAAATAACTTCCTCGATCGCCTCTTTTTCGTTTGCCTGTTGCAAATACAATGCAAGTTCTTTGGATCCAAATGTCCCTTTTTCAAAAACGGGTGCTTGCGAATCCTGCACCGCAGCGATCTGCGGATCCAACTGCCATCCATCTGTGTCCTTCACGCAATGTACCACCGGAAGATTACTTCCTTCCTGCGTTTGAAGATAGTTCTCACCATGCGTATCTTTTGTATAAAGGATCACTCCAGAAAATTGTTGTATCGCTTTCACTACATTAGGTACGATCGCCTGTGCCTCTTTGGTGCCTAACGCTCCATCAACAAAGTCCTTTTGCATATCAACTACCACTAAATATTTCATCCGTCTCTCTCCCTTCGTCCGTTTCGGACAACTTGTTTTTGTATTACTGCCATTGTATCATAGAATCACTGCAACAACAGCCTGATTTTTTGCGTCTATATGGTTAAGCAGTCAAAAAAACATTTATGCCAAAGCGATTTGGACTTTTTGACACTTTGCACAAGATATAAAAGAAAGAGACAAACACATAGCAAAAGGAGAAGTAAATGGAAGACAATGAAATTGTAACCCTCATGTGGGACCGTGAGGAGAGTGGTATCCGGCATTTGCAAAACAAATACAAAGGGTACTGCATGAAAATTGCCTGTCGCATCGTTCGCAATGAGGAAGATGCCTGCGAATGCATTAACGATGTCTGGCTCAGAGCTTGGGAATCTATTCCGCCAAACCGTCCCAGCCATCTCGCCGGCTATCTGGCAAAAATAACACGAAATCTAGCTTTGGATCTTTACAGAAAACTTTATGCATCCAAAAGAGGGGGTGGGCAGTTGGACACGAACATAGATGAATTGGCCGAGTGTATCCCCGGAACTGATCCGATCGAAGAAAAGATCGATAACGATCATCTAAAGACTACGATCAGACAGTTTTTGGAACAAAAGGATCCACGCAAACGAAATATTTTTCTGCAACGCTATTTTTATATGATGGAAACTGCAGAAATTGCACAGGCTATGAACATGAAGGAATCCAGTATTCGCTCTATACTATGCCGTATGCGAAAAGAACTGCGATCCACTTTGGAAAAGGAGGGTATATGGATTTGAACACGAACATAGATCATGATAAACAGCAAAAAATCGACCAGTTACTTCATGTATTGGAGGAATTACCGGATGAAATGATCGCCCAGGCAAATCCTGATCTGCAAAGAAAGTCACAGAAAAAAGATCACGGCAAAGGAACCGTATTCTTTATCCCAAGAATTCTCATGACAGCCGCCATGCTCTTTCTTGGCATTGGCATTTGCTTTTTGGCGCAGTCAAAAATCCGACAGCATAAGACAGCACAGGATTCTAAGGTCACAATTCCTGATATTACCGTTGTCGCCTATGCAGCACGGCCCCACACCGTCGTCGCTACTTCGGGCAAAACAAAGAAAAAGACAAACAAGACTACGACTTCGGAAGATGCCGTAAACACCCCAACGCCCGCTGCCACTCCAACCAGCAGTGCCTCTTCGATCGAAAGCAAGCTAGCTGGTTATGATGCTGTTGCGCTCAACGAGACGAAAGTAACGATTTCCGAATACTCGCTTGCAATGAGCAGCACACCCGCCATGCCATTTTCTTTTCAAATAGCGTCAAACAGTAAATCCATCTATATTGAAGTAAAAAGTGACGAACAGGGTGTGATCCAAAAATGGGACACTTCCGATGAAGATGGCACATGGCACTTGCTATCAGAAAGCAAAAAAGCAAAATGCAAGCCCGATGAAGTGATTTACTGGAGTCCCAAAAGTCAGACAGCAGGAACAGCACATCTAACAGTGAATATCTATAATGGAGATACGCTGGCAGATCAGAAAACCATTGAGATCACTTGCAACGACCAGATGACTTATCAGGCACAGTTGCTTCCATAGCGTCCTTTATATTTTGCGTAACCGTTCACAGTGTAACAATGATATTTCCGCAAACGAAAGTTTGACATTGTAGAAAGGAAGATGAGATATTATGAAAAAATTCGCTGCAACCATTACCGCCCTGCTGACAGCCAGCCTGTGTCTAGGTCTGTCGGGATGCGGCATGCAAAATACACAAAACCGCACCCCTGCATCCGATGCGCAGAGCTCAGCCACTTCCACCTCATCCAACCAGACGCAGGATTCAACCGCTTCACCTTCATCATCCGAACGAGCACAGAGTTCAACGGCCTCACCTTCATCATCCGAACGAACACAGAACCCAACTGCTTCACCTTCATCATCCGAGCAACCGCAAAGTTCTGCTTCAACGACTCCAACAACTTTATCCACACCACCGATGGATATGGCGTTTTATTCCACCGATCCTCACGAGGTCAAAAAGAAATTAAAAACCTACCCAAACAAAGTCATCATGTCGGTGGATCAGGCAGTAAAGCAAAAAATTCTCTTACATTCATTTCTTGTTGACACGCAAGAGATGCGTAAAATATGGGAAGATTTCGTTGCTCGTGTTCATAAATGTCAAAAGGAACATCTGAAATATCAACAATCCCTACTTGTCGTTACTTATACGGACGAGGGCGATGCCATCTACGCTTATGTCTATAATCATAATGGAACGCTGTTTGTGTATGAAGATGGAAGCAGAGACGAATATGGCGATAGAGCATCCTATTATTTTCAAACTGATAAGATCACTAGAAAAAAATACACCTCACAAGAGCGTGTCTTTGACAAATACAAGATCGGTACCGGCGACGATAGTTGGCGTTTGATCTGGGAACTCACAGATGATGGAAAATAAGAGCAAAGCCGGCGCTTTGCTCTTACTCCCTACCTATTTACAAAACTGGAACGCTTCCAGGTCAAACAGCTGTCGACCCTTAAAATAATCTGCCGACCATCCTTCGTAATCACCTTTTGCCTTCAAATAAATAGCATGGCGTCCTGTGAGATGCGCGACTTTACCACGCACAACAGAGCTATCCCGCGCAAATGTCACTGCGCCGATCTGATGAGAGAGATCATCTGCGAAAATCTGAATTTCACCATGACATCCTCTAGGAAGGAGTTTTGCCATGAAAGTCATTTCATCGGAAGTATAGTCTTCCCCAAAATCATAATATTTCCATCCCATTACGGTTCCATCGGTAATATTTGTAATAATACGAGTAAATGGATCCAATTCCGTGATCAATGCCTGTCCGTCTTTCAGAACACATGCCGTATCCGCAGGCGTCTTATCGTAAGGATTCAATGCATCTTCAAATCCAAGTGAAGTCATTTCCACTGTTGGTATTGTGCCATCCGGAAGGATTTCAATCTTCTCTACACATCCTCTACGCGACATAATGCTGCCATTAGTCATTCGGTGGTAAAAAATATACCACTGTCCTTCAATTTGACAAATTGATCCATGATTATTACCGCCCGGATAATCCACTCCGTTGTCCACGATATAACCACGATAGGCAAATGGACCTGTTGGCGAATCAGAAGTAGCATATGCCAATCTGCTGCCAATAGATGGCGAATAGATCAAGTAATAGGTATCCCCCACTTTTCTAGGCGAACATGCCTCGAAAAATCCCGACTCCTCTTTACTAACCGGAATAATATCTGTCTGGTAACTTCCATCTACGACTTCGTACATATTGTCACCATTGATCTCACACATATATGAACCCTGAAAACCACAATACACAAAAACTCGCCCATCATCATCGACCAACACACCCGGATCGATGAAAGTACCATCGTCATAATGATCAGGAATGTTGTACTGATATTGGGACAGCAAAGTAAATGGTCCTTCCGGGCGGTCGCTTACCGCAACACATCCCTTTCCATTCACAATGTATGCATACAAGTAATATTTTCCATCTTTTTCTACCACATCCGGTGCATATAATTCATTATCTGACCAGTCCACATCTGCCGGTCTGTTTTCACCGGGATGTGTCCGAAAGGCATCCCCATGACAAGTCCAGTGTCCCAGATCATGTACAGAGGCAGACCACACCTTTAACTTAAAATCACAAAACATCTCACAATCCACACGATCATGAGAACCATACACATACACTCGATCCCCAAATACCCTAGGCTCTCCATCGGGAATATACTCCCAAGATGGTAAATACGGATTTGCCATATTTCTCCTCCATTCCGAAGCTTTATCTTGCTATTTTCCATGTCATTTCAGCACATTTTGACGCTTCTCTATTTTTGCATTATACTACTATAAAAGATAGCCAAACACAAGAAAAAAACAGACGAGTTTCTTTCGGACATAACAAAAAAGGAGGCAAAAGAAGATGAATAATGTAAAATTAGATTGGTTCACGCAAGATGAATCGTTTCCTTTTTTTATTCAATATGGTGGACACGATGACGACATGGAACTGCACACACACGACAACTTTTCGGAGCTGGTCATCGTCCTCAGCGGCACAGCGATCCACGAAGTAGATGGCGAGGAGTATCCGATCAAAAAAGGCGATGTCTTTGTGATCAATGATCGAACCTGTCATGGATATAAGAAGCCAAAGAATTTCCGAATCTGCAATATCATGTTTGTGTTGCCGTATTTTTTGGATTTTCAAAGTGACATCAAAACAACACCAGGTTTTCACGCTCTGTTTGTCATTGAGCCTACTTTGACCAGAGAACAAGGTTTTAAGCGTCAGCTTACCTTAAATCTGGAGCAGTATAATAAGATCAAAACTCTGACGGACGAATTGATGACCGAAGACGAGGAGAAACTTCCCGGCTACCAGACAATGATCATTAGTCTGCTCACCCAAATATTCACCTCTCTGTCCCGCTATTATGTATCGTCCAAGAAAAACAAGTCCACAGAAATCATTTCCATTGCCAGCGCGATCGCCTATATGGAAAATCATTTTCAGGAAGAAATTTCGATTGAGGATCTCGCAAAGAGATCGGGAATGTCATCCCGCCATTTTCGTCGCGTATTCCATCGCGTGTATGAGATCAGTCCTGCTAAATATATTACGATCTTGCGTATTCAGGCAGCGACCAATGCCCTGCATAATTTCGATCTGTCCGTTACCGAAATCGCGTTGATGTGCGGTTTTTCGGACAGCAATTATTTTTCCCGTAAGTTTAAGGCGGAAACAGGAAAAAGCCCCTTAGAATACCGAAAGTATCTACAGGGGCTCCATACACCTTTTGTTTTGTAATTAATGATAATTTACCCATACTGCCGGATGAATTCCCGTACCATCCCATTCTTCCGGCAAAACATATTCATGTTCATGCATTTGTGTTTCTGACATGATAAACAATGGATTGTCTACCTCATCTTCCGGCTCTACTTGCACCGTCTCAACACCTGCTCGTTTTTTCGCTGTGATCTTTTTTCCCATCATGACCTTTTCACGATCATTGAAGTTAGCATTGGTATAGGAACCATTCAGGTACTCTTTTAATTCCTTTCCCTGCAAGATCTTTCCATCCGTGAAATCTTCTTCTTTCAGCGCAGACTTCTTGATGAGCAATACTTTTTCTTCTGCCTCATCTTTTTCTAACATAACCCAACGGATTCCGGCATAATACACGGTATCACCCTTCTCTGCCTTACGAATAAAGCGTTTCTGATAACGGGTTGTGCGGTACTCAGCATCTGCATAAGCTCCCGCCTTGCGGTAGATTTTCATCGCCTTTTTATGATGATTATCCTCGTCATAATCTTTGGCGATCTTATAGTAACAAGTCCGTTTCATCTTGTTGACACCCGGTAGATAATCTACCTGATTATAACACTGAATAGCAGCACGGTACTGATGTAATGTCTTGTGTCCCAATCCTTTTACAACAAAGGCAAGCGGTGTCTGCATCACGATAATACAGATTGCTGCAAGCACGACTAATGCAATGCCTCGACGCATATACACGCGTTTCGTCTCATTTCGGCGAATACTCTTTTGGCAAAGTGCCTCGCCCTGTACACCTTTTTCCTTATAAGACGCAAAGCCCTTTAATCTACGATACTCACTGGCTGCCGCAATGTATTCACTTTTATCCTTTGCCGCCTCGCGCATTTTTTCAGCCTGCTGATATGTTGTCTCACAGCCTTCCTGCTCAATACGATCTGCCTGTTCGATTGCCTGTTTCCGCAAACTAGGGGCATCTTTATATTCTCCAAGCGATTCCAGTTTTTCCGCAGCGGATCGCAATGACTGTACCGCTCTCTCAAAGCGTTCCACGCAATCGACCGCATCCATGAGTTCTACGGCTGTATCATAAGTAATTTCCTCTTCGGATGGCTGTTCTTTAAATATTTCTTCTTTGCTTAATGCCATGTCATCCTCCATTCCTTTCGGATACGCATAGTTTTGTTGTTTCCCATATCTCCCTATTGTACTGCATTATTGCGCTTCTGTCCAGTCAGGAAAATTATATGTCCCTTCTTTGCTTTTTACACAATGGAATAGTTCTATCTTTTCCGGATATCTTCAAAAATTTCATCCAAAAAACGAGAGGGGTCAGCCTCTTTGTGCAGGCGTTCTTGAACACTCGAAAGACATAGCAGGTCTTTTGCACGCGTCATTGCCACATAAAACAACCGCCGCTCTTCTTCTACATCGGCCTCCAGCACCGCCTTGTTATGCGGAGTGACTCCTTCGTTGACATCCGGTATAAACACGACCTCAAATTCCAACCCCTTTGCGCCATGCATCGTCAACAGCTGCACCGCATCTTCATTCTCTTTTTTATGTGCCGTTTTTTGCTGCTCCTTTAACGCCTCCCCATATTGCTGCATATAGGAAAACCACTCTTCTATCGTCTCATGATCTCTTGCTTCTTCCTGGATCTCCTCCAATATATCCAACATATCTTCGGCACGGATCCCACGATATTCTGCATATTCTCGAAGATATTCATCATAGCCGATCCCTTTACGGATAAAATTCACCGCCGGATATGGCTTCAGCGTTGCCAAGACGGACAGGTCACTTTGCAACTGTTCGATTCGGTCTACCATCCAGTCTTTATCCTCATAAAAAAGCTTCAGCTCCTCAAAATCAGCATACGGCTCCGTAAAGGCATTGCGGTGTACATAGCGTTTCGGGCGGTTGATGATCCGCATCACCTGGCTGCGTCTCCGCTCTCCCCTCGCCACTTGCAGATAGGCAAGGATATCCTTTGCGATCCAATGATCGTACAGGTTGGGAAGATGTTCTTTCAACACAAATGGAATGTTAAACTCCATCAATTTTCCCGTCAGACCTCTCGCCTGCGGATTCGTCCGAAACAAAACCGCCATTTCCTTATAAGGAACGCCCTGTTGCCGCAATGCCAAAATGCGATCGCGTATTGCTTCATTTTGCAATACACTTTTTTCATAGTTGCAATATTCCAGCGGTTTACCTTCCTCCTTCGCTGCCACGATCTCCTTAGACATTCGATTATGATTATTCGCGATCAGCTTTCCAGCTGCCTGTACCACCTGTCCACTACAGCGGTAGTTAGTCCCCAGCCTGCATACCAACGCATCCGGATAATCGACCAGAAACTGCTGCATAATATCCGGTTTTGCCCCGCGAAATCCATAAATAGATTGGTCATCATCGCCAACCACAAACAAATGATTTGACGGTGCTGCCAATAATTTTACCGTATCATATTGCACACGATTAATATCTTGAAACTCATCAACAAGGATATACGGATACTTCTGCTGCCATAATGCGCAGATATCCGGCCGTTGCTCCAAAAGTTCATAACAGTACACCAGCATATCATCAAAATCCAACAGCCGTTTTCGCTCTAAAGCTTTCTGGTATTTGCGATAAATCTTCCGAAAAGTCTCTCCCGGACACACTGTGGAATAATAATGATCCAGATCCATCCGCTCGCCCTTCACTCTACTGATCTCTCCCGTCAGATCCGCCAAAAATTCCGCTTCATCCTGAATCTCCAGATCCGTCTCATTCACCAATTCCCGCAAGATCTGATACCGCACCTCATCCCGTACAATATTATTTACCGTATAATGATATGCATGTTTTAGAATGGTAAAAAATACCGCATGAAAGGTTCCAAACTGTACGCCATTTCTTCCCCCTTCTCGAAGATACCGCTGTTTCATCTCTGCTGCCGCAGCTTTGGTAAATGTAATAACGAGAATATTTCCCGGCATGACCCCTTTTTCTCTGACCAAATATTGAATTCTTTCTGTAATGGTGAAAGTCTTTCCTGATCCCGGTCCCGCCAACACCAACGCCGGTCCTTGAAAATGCTCCACCGCCTGTTTCTGCTGTTCATTCAATGTTCTCATGTCAATCCTCTTTAGCAAGCAAAAAGGCGAACCACTCCTATGCAGCCCGCCTTTTTTATCATTATTGTGTATTTACACTTACTCCTGTACTGCCGCTTCCAACATCTCAATTCCCTTTTGGATTCTGGCAAGAGATTCCTCTTTTCCAAGGATCTCCATAATCTCATAGGCACCACCTGGTGTCATCTGCTTACCGGATACTGCGGTACGAAGTGGCCATAAAACTCGTCCATTCTTGAGTTCCTTCTCAGCAATGTATCCTTTGCATGCCGCCTCTACTGCTTCAAGCGTGAATGCCTCCAATGCCTGCAATCTAGGAAGCATATCCTTTAAGACTTCCAATGAATTTTCACTATTCGTCTTCATTTTCTTATGCGTGTACATCGCGATATCGTACTCCGGTAACTCCTCGAAGAAATCGATTTTCTCCTTAATGTCCGGGAACACCTCAATACGCGTTTTAAGCAGTTCCGCAATTTTTACCAGATCATAATCTTTAGTCACTACTTCACGCACTACCGGCAATGCATGCTCCAAATAAGCATCCATGTCCATATTCTTGATATACTCGCCATTCATCCAACGAAGTTTTACAATATCGAATACGGCCGGAGACTTACTGATGTGATGATAATCAAATACCTCTTCCAGCTCCTTTAAGGAAAAGATCTCTCTGTCTTCTGTCGGACTCCATCCAAGAAGCGCTACGAAGTTGATCACTGCTTCCGGCAAAAATCCCTGATCCAATAAGTCTTCCACGGAAGAATGTCCACTTCTCTTGGATAACTTCTTGTGATTTTCGTCAGTGATCGTTGGACAATGTACATACTCCGGAACATCCCAGCCAAACGCCTCATACAAACGGTTATATTTTGGTGCTGATGACAGATACTCATTTCCACGCACAACATGCGTGATCTCCTGCAGATGATCGTCTACCACATTCGCAAAGTTATAAGTTGGGTAACCATCTGTCTTGATCAGGATCATATCATCCAGCTCTTCGTTATCAACCTCTATGTCTCCATAAATGGCATCATGGAATGTTGTCTTTCCCTCTGTTGGGTTGTTCTGACGAATGACATAAGGCACTCCGGCATCCAGCTTAGCCTGAACTTCTTCCTTGCTTAAGTGCAAGCAATGCTTGTCATATTTTGCAATTTCCTTGCCATCCTCTGTCTTGCTTGATGCGCGTAACTCTTCCAAACGCTCCTTCGTACAGAAACAATAGTATGCCTCGCCTTTTTCTACCAGCTGCTTGGCATAATCAAGATATACACCGGTCTTCATACGCTCACTCTGAACATAAGGACCATATCCACCATCTTTATCCGGACCTTCGTCATGCTGCAAACCTGTGATCTTCATCGTATTGTAAATAATATCCAACGCTTCCGGTACATAACGCTCCTGATCGGTATCTTCGATACGAAGTACGAATGTTCCATGCTCATGGCGTGCGATCAAATACTCATACAACGCTGTTCTCAAATTTCCAACATGCATGCGTCCTGTTGGACTTGGTGCAAATCTTGTTCTAATCTTACTCATCTTCCTTAGCCTCCTGGATGTCGGTGATCTTAGCAAACAGATCCCGCAAATTGCCATAAACACGGTAATCTGCGCGCTCGTCTCCCACAGTCTCATGGGTATTGACCAACATCATTTTCTTTCCTTTATAATATTTTATTAAATGACGACATAATGGCGAATTTACGGATGCTCCTACGATCAATAGGACATCAGCATTCTCAACGGCATCGCTCGCCTTTGTCATTTTTCCATTATCTACCATTTCGCCTATCAATGCAAATCCCGGTCTGAGTGGCACATTACACACCTCACAGGAAGGAACCGATTTCGCCTTGCGGATAAATTCCGATCCATAGACCTTGCCGCAATTTGGGCAATAATTTTCCTCGACAGAACCATGCATCTCAATGACATCTTTACAACCCGCCATCTGGAACAATGGATAGACCTCTCTTGTCACGATCGTATCCAATTTACCAGCCTTTTGCAGCTTTGCTGCCGCTTTGTGGATCTCGGTCGGCTGTAATTCTGTGTTCAGAACAATCTGCTTATAATAGTCATAAAACAATGTAACTCTGTTGTTCAAAAACAGAGATGACATGATCTCATCACTGGAATAACCATACTTCTGCTCAATATCATAAGCAATATGTTCTGCTCTAACTCCATTCAACCCTGCATCATAAGCAACTCCCAAGCCGCTAACAATTACTATGCTATCACTTTCCTGAATCAAATGATTCATACATTTCAATCTAGCATCCATAGTAATCCCCTCCTTTTATCCCAAATACGCACATATACAGTCTACAGACTGATCAATTCCCTTAAAATCACTTCTGACAACCAGATCATAGTTATTAAGATCCGTCCACTTTTCTCCTACATGATAATTATAATAATTTGCACGGCGTTTATCGTTTTTCAAAATGATATCTGCCGCTTTGTTTGGATCCTCACCATACTCTTTGATGACTCTTTCCAAACGGAAATTCATAGATGCCTTGATAAACAGATTGACCACATTCTCTTTCTCTCTCAAGACATAATCTGCACAGCGTCCTACGATCACGCAAGGGCCCTCTTCTGCCACTTTTCGGATCACATCGGACTGTGCCAGAAAGATTCTATCATCAAGGGAAAGACCCGTAAATCCAAAATCCTGATTACCGTACACATTGATGCCCATCGCAAGAGAGTACAGCAAACTGTTTGTCGCTTTGTCCTCTGCTCTCGCAAAGTTCTCCTCCGCAAAGCCGCTTTCCTTTGCAGCTCTGGTAATCAACTCATTGTCATAAAATGGAATCCCGTAATGTTTGGCAATCTTTTGACCAATTTCTCGCCCACCGCTTCCATACTGTCTGCTGATTGTAATTACTTTGTCCATAACAAACACCTCCAATCACTTTTATCACTTTTTATTTATGAAGGGTGTCACCATGCACCCTGCAATGCACTAAGTTATTATATGATTGACTGTTGCCCGCGTTGCCTTATGCCAGACTTGGTATCTCAACCTGTATGTCTACATCTGCATCATAATCAACGCCATCGATATGAAATCCAAAGATCTCATAAAATTCCTGCCAATATCCATCGATATCGGTAACATCTGCCAAATTATCTAATGAAATATCCTGCCAAATGTCCGCTACTGCTTTCTGAACTTCCGGCTTCATTTCGTAATCATCCATACGGATCAATCTGTTTTCATCTGTGACCACGCCATCTGCCGCATATAATCGATCATGCACCAAACGATACATCTGCTCGATACAGCCTTCGTGCAGATTCTTTTCCTTCATGACCTTGAACAAAATAGATATGTACAAAGGCACGATAGGAATTGCCGCGCTGGACTGTGTCACTACCGCCTTATTGACTGCTACATATGCCTCCAGTCCATCTATCTGCTCATTCATGGCATCCGCTGTCTTGTACAGATCCTGCTTTGCCTGACCAATGCTTCCTCCATAATAAATTGGGTAAGTAATCTCAGGTCCTATGTAGGAATACGCTACCGTCTTAGCGTTGTCTTCTAATACATCTGCCTGCTTCAATGCCTCGATCCACAATCTCCAGTCTTCACCACCCATGACTTTGATCGTTGCCTGAATCTCCT
Source organism: Lachnospiraceae bacterium (assembly GCA_022766515.1). GTDB lineage: Bacteria > Bacillota > Clostridia > Lachnospirales > Lachnospiraceae > Butyribacter. The sequence goes on from JALEPA010000254.1 coordinate 12,616, forward strand.
CTTCTGTTGCCGGAGGGATCGTAACGGTGGTGATCTCATTTGTCATGAGGTCTATGCTTTGATTCGTGTATTCTTCTCCTACTGTCTTTAGCACGGAACGATATGTCACTCCATCCGGTGCTTTGCGGCGTGGGGCAGCCAAGCTGTACACAACCATATCGACTTTGCCAAAATCTTTCTTGATCAAAGAGATCACCTGCTCCTTCATCTCTTCCGAATAAGCATCTCCATTCAAGGTCTTCGCATAATGTCCATCTGCTGTTGCCATCTGCTCAAAAGCCACTGTATTATACCAGCCTGCTGTACCGGTTCTCTTCTCCTTGCCCGGCTTATCAAAGATCACACCGATCGTATCAGCATCACAGGAATAGGTAAGTGCAATACGGCTTGCCAGTCCATATCCCATCGAAGCTCCCAATACTAATACTTTCTTAGGTCCTTCTGTCTTTGGCTGTGACTTTACATATTCAATCTGCTGTCTGACAGCTTCACGACATCCTTCCGGATGTGCTGTGGTACACATAAACCCTTTTACTTTTGGCTGTACTACCATTTTCTTCCTCCAATCGTCATGCACAACTGTATATCAATCTGTATACCACTTGCACATTTATCTCTATTTTCATGCATCTCATGTAACTATGCAATTCATTTCGCACACTCATAACAGATGCCCCTCTAACGGGTTGTTCCATCTCGTTTTGTACCATTTTATTATAGCATAATTCAAGATTGAATTCAATCATACAGCGGTCTTTGACATATGTTAATAAAGAATTATTTTTTTATATTATTTATCGTTCCTATTTACAACAAACATTTGTTCTGTTATACTGTTTGTCATGAGTTTTAACAAGAGCACAACCAGCGTTTTGCTCTGCAAGAAAGGAAACGATTATGCGACCACGATTTATTACGATAAAAGTTATCTTGTTTGCCATCTGCACTTTGGCATCCTTCGCAGCCATTGTTGCCGTTTTGCAAATACATGACCTGTCTCCGATCAGCAGATACAGTCTCTGTGCCTTGTTCTGCCTGATCGCGCTATTTTGTGTTTACAAGGTCTACTGTCTTTTTCACCGAAAAAGTGTCTTTCACAAGGGGCTCTATCATGTGACAGATCTGGATGGCATTGACGGTATTGATTTTGAACAGATTGTATGTGATATACTGGTAGAAAACGGTTTTGAACTTGCGGAAAGCACACAGGCAAGTGCTGATTTTGGCGTCGATGTTCTTGCACTGCGCGAGGGGATCAGCTACGCTATTCAATGTAAACGCTACGATAGTCCTGTCGGACTGGAAGCCGTGCAGCAGGTTTATGCCGGACGCGCCTACTACGAATGTCATGTTGCACTTGTGTTGACTAACCAATATTTTACAAGCGGTGCCAAGAAATTAGCCGACAAGATCGGGGTCGTTTTATGGGACCGAGACACCCTGGAACAACTGCTTTGATATTATCCTATGGCATGGCTGCTCTGATCTGCGCTTGCCGGAATATATCTTATGGAGCAGCCCTTGGTCTGTACTTACCCGGATATCATCACTGTTTTATTACGCTGTCAAGAAAGGAGGTTGGTATATGCGATCCATTAAAATATCCGTCAGAAATCTCGTGGAATTTATTTTGCGCTCCGGTGACATTACAACCTCCTCCGGACTTCGCGACCCAAACGCAATGCTAGAGGGTACCCGCATCCACAAAAAGCTGCAAAAGAAAATGGGTGCCGCATACCATGCTGAGGTTTCCCTCGATCACACCTCGCAGATCCACAAGGAGGGCATTGACTTTGAAATCTGTGTAGAAGGACGAGCAGACGGCATATTTGAGAAAGATGGTATTACCTATATCGATGAGATCAAGGGCATCTATCGGGATCTTTCCTCTATGGAACAGCCTGTCCCGGTACACCGCGCTCAAGCCCTCTGCTATGCCTATATATACGCCTGTGATCAATCTCTGGACAGCATCGGTGTTCGCATGACCTATTGTCATATTCCAACGGAAGAAGTCCGTTATTTTGAGGAACAGATTACTTTCGAGGAGTTGTCTGAATGGTATGAACAGCTTTTAGATTCCTATGCCAAGTGGATGTGTTGGCAGATCCAGTGGCAGACCAAACGCAATGACTCCCTTCATACGCTGGAATTTCCTTTCCCTTATCGAGAAGGTCAGAGCGATCTGGTCAAAGGTGTCTATCAGTCGATCTTGCGCAAAAAACGCCTATATATCGAGGCTCCTACCGGTGTTGGCAAAACGATCGCCACAGTCTTTCCGGGGGTGAAAGCTATGGGCGAAGGGCTGGTTGACAAATTATTTTATTTAACTGCCAAAACCATTACACGAACTGTGGCAGAAGATACTTTCTCTCTATTAGCTGAAAATAATGCTTTCTTGAAATACATTACACTCACTGCCAAAAGTAAGATTTGTATTTTAGAGAAACCAAATTGTCATCCTGCTTTTTGCCCCCGTGCAAAAGGACATTTTGATCGCATTAATGATGCCGTCTTTGACATTTTGACACATGAGGACTTTATCTCAAGATCTACCCTCTGCGAATATGCAGAGAAACATATGGTGTGTCCTTTTGAGATGGGACTGGATACCGCCATCTGGTGCGATGCTATTATTGGAGACTACAATTATGCCTTTGATCCCGATAGTCATTTAAAACGCTTTTTCGGAAACGAAACATCCGATGATTATTTGTTTTTGGTGGATGAGGCGCATAATTTAGTCGACCGCGCCAGGGCTATGTACTCTGCAAGCCTTGTGAAGGAGGATTTTCTCGCCCTGAAAAAATCTGTCAAAATGGTCAGCAAAAAATTAACTGCTGCCCTTGAGACAGCAAATCGTGGATTTCTCGACCTCAAAAGGCAATGTGACTCGATACTAAAATGCACACCTTCCACTCTGGATGCCCTATACGGGAAATTATTGCGCCTTTCCTCTGTTATGGATGAATTTTTGCAGGATGATTCTCTACCGGAACGGCATATTTCAGAAGAGATCATGGACAAAATATTGGATCTCTACTTTTTAATACGGGCATTTTTGAATATTTATGAATTGATCGACCAAAACTATCTGCTTTATTGTGATTATAATGAGAGCGGACAGTTCTGTGTGCATCTGCAATGTATGATCCCGGCAGATAACCTTGATGCGTACTTAGCAAAGGGACGAGCCGCTATATTTTTTTCTGCTACTTTTTTGCCTATCCGCTACTATCGGGAACAGTTAGCCGGACGAGAAGAGGACTATGCTATTTACGCACCATCGCCTTTTCCTATTTCCAATCGATTGCTAATGATCGGAAGAGGGGTTAGCACAAAATATACCGCAAGAAGTGCTGCAATGTATCAGCGGATCGCTCAATATATTCTGACTTTTTGCAGCTGCAAGCAGGGAAATTATATGGTCTTTTTCCCATCGTATCGTATGATGGAAGAGATCCATCTGCAATTACTGGATCTGTTGGAACATGATGAAAAGCTCGCTGCAGCCATGCAAGACATCGACATCCTGGTGCAGCAAAACTCTATGACAGAAGAAGATCGCGAAGACTTTTTAGAGCATTTTCAAAATGATGTCGATCATTCTGTTGTGGGATTATGCGTACTGGGCGGTATCTTTAGCGAAGGTATTGACCTAAAAGAAGAACAACTGATCGGCGCCGTGATCGTTGGCACCGGATTGCCAATGGTCTGCAATGAAAATGAGCTGTACCGCGAATTTTTTGATCAAAAAAGCAGTACAGCCCAATTAGGATTTGCTTATGCTTACCAGTATCCCGGTATGAATAAAGTTCTTCAAGCCGCCGGCCGCGTCATTCGTACGACGAACGACCGAGGCGCCATTCTTTTATTAGATGACCGCTTTTTGCAAAGCAGTTACCAACAATTATTCCCTCGTGAATGGTTTCCTCATCAGGTAGTCACGCAGGAATCTTTAACCAATCATCTGTCCGATTTTTGGGATAGTTAATAAAGACTATGAGCGATAATCGCCATTGATCTTTACATAATCATAGGTAAAGTCACATCCCCAAGCCTTGGCAGACGCCTCTCCCTGATGGAGATGAATACGGATATACAGTTCCTTTTCTTTGAGAATTTCTGCTGCTTTCTCTTCTGAAAAGTCAATCGAAAATCCATCTTTGTATGTTGTGATCGCATCATTTTCTGACGCAAGCTCCAGTTCAATTTTGGAAACATCCACATCTGCTTCTGCATAACCGATTGCACATAAGATACGACCGCAGTTTGCATCTTCGCCAAACATCGCACATTTTACAAGTGGAGAACGAATGACGCTCTTGGCTACAATGATTGCTGTTTCCTGATCCGGTGCACCATCACAAGAACACTCCAAAAACTTAGACGCTCCTTCTCCGTCTGCCGCTAACATCATGGTCATATATTCCATTACCATATGTAATGCCTGCTTGACGATCTTGTAGTTCTTTCCTTCCTCTACGATCTTGTCGTTGCCAGCCATTCCGTTTGCCATCACGCTTACCATATCATTGGTAGAAGTATCTCCATCAATGCTCAGACAGTTGTAGGTAACCTTTACGATCTCGCTCAATGCCTTCTGCAGCATTTCACCGGAGATTGCAACATCCGTAGTAACAAAATTCAATGTCGTTGCCATATTAGGATGGATCATTCCACTTCCTTTTGCCATACCACCTAGTCTACAAGTTTTGCCATCTATCTCGAACTCTACCGCAACCTCTTTCTTTACTGTATCGGTTGTCATGATCGCTGTTGCAGCCGCATCATGTCCTTCAACAGAAAGTCCGGCTGCCAGATCAGCCATCGCTGCGGCAAATGGTTCTACTGACATAGGCTGTCCAATGACACCTGTAGAACCCACAATAACCTGTTCCGGCTGAATCTTAAGTTCTGCCGCTGTCAGCTTACATACCTCTTCTGCAACTTCGATTCCGTTAGCATTACAGGTATTAGCATTTTTCGAGTTTACGATCACTGCCTGTGCCTTTGCACCACTCTTCTCCAGATTGTTTTTTGTCACGACAACCGGAGCACCTTTTACTTTATTTTGTGTATATACCGCTGCAGCATCACAAAGTGTCACACTGTAGATCATTCCCAGATCATTTTTATTTTTGTCCGGGTTGATTCCACAATTCAAGCCATTTGCAACGAATCCTTTTGCAGCACATACGCCACCATCCACATAGGTATAACCTTCGATTTGTTTCTTCTTCATCTTCTGCCTCTTTTCTGTGCAAAACATCAACAACTTCGCTCCCAATTATACCATGTGTCCACAGTGCAATCAACCGTCACAAAGTAGGAGCACAACTACGCATAAAACGAGAGTGCAACTACATACAAAACAGGAACGCAACTACATGCAAAACGAGAGCTCGACTACATACAAAACAAGAGCACGACTACATACAAAACGGGAGCGCGACTATTTCAATAATATGTGTCGCACTCCCGTCGGATAGTTATTATATTTTTTTGTTATCGCAGATTAGCTCGTTTTACTGCTATGACACGATCCACTTTATAGCTGCATTTGGAGTATCTTGCTCCTGAAAATACAGTATATAAATATGCACCATATACCATAGAGCCACTTGCGCGTGGTGGAAGTGTTACCTTTTTGACATAGGCATTCTTCGCCACACTTCCTTTGCTTGATGGACTTGCAAAGTTTGGTTTGTACACACGGATCTGCGACAAATATCCGGACTGCTTATTGTTGGACTGTGAGCTTCTTGTCAAATACATATAGCCATCATCATCAAAAGCCACCGCTTTGGTTCTGTTTGGTATCGCCATAGAATATTTTGCAGTCAGCGTTGGCTCTCCAAGAGCGTCTTTACCAAGTACATAGCCGTTCAGCTTAGTTGCAGAAGTAGCATTGTATGCACCGATCCATAAAACGCCATCACGATATGCCATCAAGGAGCTGGATGATGGCAACTCATAAACGCCATCAAAAGCGGTCAATTCTGTGTAAGCAGTTCCTGCCGCTACTGCCTTTGACACTGTCTCATAAGAGAAATACGCGATCTTTTTGCCCTGTGTGACCCAAACACGCTCGCCATCACAAGCCATTGCATTGATTTTTGTTTTGTCCGGCATCACCAAAGTGGTAATGTATGATTTGGAAGAACGACTTACAACATAAATAACGGATTCGTCCTCTCCATTATAAGCATACGCAGAAACCAACATATATGCGCCTGCTACACAACCAGCCTGTGGGAACATTCGATTATTTGCGAAACCTGCTACATTCGTTGTTTTCTGTCCCGGAATCGCAAAACTGCGTGTGCTGTTTGCCTTTTTCAGAATAGAATATTTTTTATAAGCAGGAGACTTCTTGAACTTTGCCCATGTTGAGTATTTCTTTGCACCCTTACTTGTGGACGCTACGGCACCTGTGGTCGCTGTATAGATCGTATTTGCAGCACCTTCGATTCTTCGTCCATCCTGTGTGTCAATATAAGATGAGATCTTAAAGTAATAGGTCATATTTTGTGTTAATGACTTTTTCACATATTTCACAGTGGAAGGATCCGTAATGGTCTTTGTTCGTGTATAAGTGCCATTTTGGGATGTACTGTAATAAATATAATAACCACTTGCGCCTGTAACCTTATTCCAATACAACTTCACACGCTTACTGCCGCCTTTGATCCCTGTTACTTTTGGCTCTGTCGGTGCCTGTACCGGTTCCGGTGTCACTGTTGGTGCAGGTGTTGGCGTCACTGCTCCGCCACTCGCTACCGTATTGCCTTCTGTCACATCCGCTGCTAATGCATATGCGGTCGTGCTGTCTACACCCTTGTCAGCACTATCCGCACCAACATATAAGCTGCTGGTAAGCATTCCTACGGATAATAAAATTGCTAATAATTTCTTATGCATAATTACCTCATTTCCGCACACTTCTTTCGTACTTTTTCGGAATTGCACCAAGTGTGCATCAGTACAATCCTATGCTGTCTTCTATTTTTTCGACTCTCTAATCTTATAAATCAAATTTGTCATTCATGTGATAAATACCTGTCATTCCTATGATAAAAAGAGCAAAACCGGCGTTTTGCTCTGCAAGAATTGCTAGAGCAATTCTTGATGGCGTATCACTACATAATTGCATTTTACTATTCATTGAAGAAAGAGCAAAACCGGCGTTTTGCTCTGCAAGAATTGCTAAAGCAATTCTTGGTGGTGCATCGCTACACTACGAGCAATTTCCTACTCCAGAACAAAGAGTCGCTTGCGACTCTTTCGCGCTCGAGCGGTGCTGTTTACAGCTAACTTCTTCTCCGCGAGATGCGCATCCCGCCCGGAGGGCTTTTTAATTCATAGGATGTAATTTCCTATGAATTAAAAAAACGCCCATGACATATCCCTAACAGATATATCATAGGCATTATTTATTCTTGTGCTCTGAGCAAATTATACTAACTCAATAAGTACCTGCATAGCAGCATCACCCTTACGCTGTCCGATCTTAACGATACGAGTGTAACCACCATTACCATTGCGCTCTGCATACTTTGGTCCTAACTCATCGAGAACCTTAGCTGCAACATCAACAGTCTTTGTACCCTTCTTACGACCCTGTCCCTCTGTTGGAACCTCTGTAAGCTTATAAAGAGTCTTCTGCATTTTTCTACGAGCATGAAGTCTGGATGGCTGATCTTTCTTGATCTCCTTCTCTACTTCATCGTATACTGTAACTTTCTTTCCATCTACGACTTCTTTTACACGCTTGCCGTCTTTGTCCTTGCGGGCAACTTTAGCAGTAACGGTAACAGTATCGTAGTTATTGCACTCCTTCACGCCAAGTGCGATGATTCCCTCTGCGATTTTGCGGATTTCCTTCGCCTTTGCTTCTGTTGTAACAATACTTCCATGATATAACAAGTTTGTCACCTGATTGCGAAGCAAAGCTTTTCTCTGGCTAGAAGTTCTTCCAAGTTTTCTATAGCCTGCCATTGCGCTTACCTCCTAATTATTCATCTCCCAAGTTCAAAGAAAGACCTAACTCTTTGAGCTTGCCTAATACTTCTTCCAAAGACTTGCGACCAAGGTTTCTTACCTTCATCATGTCCTCAGATGTACGATTACAAAGTTCCTCAACCGTGTTGATTCCTGCTCTCTTCAGGCAGTTATAAGAACGAACAGAAAGCTCTAATTCGTCAATCGTCATATCAAGAACTTTGCTCTTGCTATTCTCTTCTTCTGCCGCGATCACCTGGATACGAGAACTCATATCCGACAGATCGATGAATGATTTCAAATGGTCAGACAAAACTTTAGCTGCAAGGCTTACTGCATCGCTAGGCTCGATTGTTCCGTCTGTATATACATCGATTGTCAATTTGTCATAATCTGTAATCTGACCAACACGAGTATTCTCTACCTTAATGTTTACTCTCTCTACCGGTGTAAAGATAGAATCGATTGCGATCACATTGATTGGCAGATCCTCTCTCTTGTTCTTATCAGAACTTACATATCCACGGCCGTTTACAATAGTCATTTCAATGTAAAGTTTGCAGTCAGCACCACCACTTAATGTAGCGATGACCTGATCCGGATTCATGATCTCAATATCAGAATCTACCTGGATGTCAGATGCTCTGACTACACCCTCGCCGGAGGCCTCAATATAAGCAGTTTTGACTTCATCTGTCTCACTGTTATTTTTGATTGCCAGACTCTTAATGTTCATGATAATCTCAGAAACATCTTCCTTTACTCCAGGAATCGCTGAGAACTCATGTACAACGCCGTCAATACGAATATGGCTAACTGCTGTACCCGGCAATGATGAAAGCATGATTCTTCTCAGGGAATTTCCCAAAGTTGTACCATATCCACGCTCCAGTGGCTCTACTACAAACCGTCCATACTTCTTGTCTTCTGAAATTTCTGCAATCTTAATGATTGGTTCTTTAAAATCAAGCACTCCCAGTACCTCCTTTTGGGGTTCTATGCCTACCTGATTTGCGAGTTATTATTTAGAATACAACTCGACGATAAGCACTTCATTTACAGGAACATCAATCTGCTCTCTTGTTGGGATCTCCTTAACAACACCAGAAAGCTTCTCATGATCAGCTTCCATCCAGTCAGGAACAAGTCTTCCGTCTGTTACCTCAAGGATATCCTTATATCTCTGAGCTCCTTTGTGCTTCTCTTTGATCTCGATCACATCACCAGGCTTAACTTCGTAAGATGGGATGTTTACGCACTTACCGTTTACCAGTACATGCTTATGACCTACGATCTGACGAGCTTCTTTTCTTGTGCGGGCATAACCCATACGGAAAATAATGTTGTCTAGACGAAGCTCTAAAAGGATCATCAGGTTCTCACCTGTTGTACCATATTTTAACTTCTGTGCTCTTGCATAATTATTTCTAAATGGTTTCTCTAATACACCATAAATAAACTTTGCTTTCTGCTTCTCTTTTAACTGAAGACCATACTCACTAGGCTTTCTACCCTGTCTAGCATTTCTGTTAGACTTCTTGTCAATTCCTAAGAACTGTGGATCCAAGCCAAGAGTTCTACATCTCTTCAATACTGGCGTCATATCTCTTGCCATGTCAATTTCCTCCTATAATAATTTAATCATCAATTACATATAATAGATTCTCTTAAAATTATACGCGACGACGCTTTGGTGGTCTGCAACCATTGTGTGGAACCGGAGTCACATCACTAATGCTTGTTACACCAATACCGCATGCGGATAATGCACGAATTGCAGCCTCACGACCTGAACCAGGTCCCTTAACCATAACATCTACGGATGTCAATCCGTGTGGAATTGCTGCCTTTGCAGCTGTCTCAGCAGCCATCTGTGCTGCATATGGAGTGGACTTCTTGGATCCTCTGAATCCTAATCCACCTGCGCTTGCCCAAGAGATCGCATTTCCTTCTGCATCTGTGAGCGTAACGATCGTATTATTAAAGGAAGACTGAATGTGTGCCTGTCCATGTCCGACATTTTTCTTGACACGCTTCTTGCCTGTCTTCTTTGCTACCTGTTTAGCCATTGTCAAACCCTCCTGTTAGAATTTGTACATAATCTTTCTTAATTATTTCTTCTTATTTGCGACAGTACGCTTTGGACCCTTACGAGTTCTAGCATTTGTCTTAGTCTTCTGTCCACGAACCGGAAGACCTTTTCTGTGACGGATACCTCTGTAGCATCCAATCTCCTGAAGTCTCTTGATGTTCATAGCGATTTCTCTACGAAGATCACCTTCAACTGTCTGTGTCTCATCGATCACACTGCTAATGCGCTTTACTTCGTCATCAGTAAGATCCTTAACACGAGTGTCAGGACTAACATTAGCCTCTGCTAAAATACGGTTGGAGCTAACTCTACCGATACCATAGATATAGGTAAGTCCGATCTCAACACGCTTCTCTCTTGGTAAGTCTACACCACTAATACGTGCCATGTGTACTTTACACCTCCGTTATTCTTTGTTTTGAAAAATTGATACATGATTCGCAGTTTTCACTGCACAGCCGCTTTAAATTGTAATCCTACTGCATAGACGATTCTTCTTTTCCCGCCACTATGAATCCAATCGCTTGGACCGCAACACCTCTGTGCTGCACAAAAAAAGTCGGGCTGCCTGCGAAATGGCAACCGGTACTACGCCGCAGTCATCAATCTGCCGTGATAGGACCGACATGGATGAAATGACACATCCGTCCCCTGTCTCCAGGTCATGTCGAAGTGGTTAATCACGCCACCTACAATGTCACCGCACCCGCAGATGCGATAATGTACAGAAAGCAAGTCTATCGTCAGCAAGGTTGTCCCTTGCACCTAATTAGCCCTGTCTCTGTTTATGACGAGGGTTCTCGCAGATTACTCTAACGCGACCCTTTCTCTTGATGACCTTACATTTTTCGCAAATCGGTTTTACTGAAGATCTAACTTTCACAGCAATAACCTCCTTTCAATAAAGTCCATTGTCTACTATAACACATCTAAATCGGGCATGCAAGCACTTTTTTAAATAAAAATTCAGCAATTTATTTCTTGTCTGTCCTCTGGCTCGGCTTGGAATTTCTCTCCCAAAACACCCCATCTTCATACCCTTGTATCCTAGGCTGCTCCTGTGCCATTTCCAGGCGTTTTTGCGCCCATGCACAATATAATGGGTTCTGCTCGATCGAAATGTAATGCCTGCCCAATTTTGCTGCGGTCACCGCCGTGCTGCCTGACCCCCCGAAAGGATCAAGGATCAAATCTCCCGGATCACTGCTTGCTAAAATCAGCTTGGCAAGCAATTTTTCCGGCTTTTGTGTCGGATGTGCTGTGTTTTCCGGCATCGACCAGTACGGGATTGAAATGTCATCCCAAAAATTAGACGGACAAGTATCGCGGTATCTTCCGTTCTCTGTCTCCTCCCAATCCTTAGGACTTCCTTCTTGTCGATAGGGTGCTAACACCCTGCGCCGCTGCATCACACGATCAACATGAAACTGATACTGATCCGACAGCGTTCCAAACCATATATCTTCCATTCCGTTTTTCCAATTCGCCCTGGCACCGCGCCCTTTCTCGCGCTGCCAGGTGATGCGGTTACGCAGGACTACATATTCCTGAAGCACCCTGCCAATGGTCATACTGCTGCGCCAATCGCAGCATACATAAATAGAAGCATTTGGTTTCATCAATGGCAAGATCCGCTCGAGCCAATCTCTGGTATATTCTTCATATTGGATCTCGCTCTTCCGATCAAATTTATTGCCATGATAATTTTTCGCCAGATTATAAGGCGGATCTGCTATGACAAGATCAATAGTATGCTTTGGAAATATCGGCAGAAGCGACATCGTATCACCGATGATAATCTGATCCTGCAACTGCTCCAGGGGCGGAGCGGTCTGTTCCAGCGTATCTTGCTCTCTGCAGTCCAGACAGCGCTCCACATATTCCTGCCCTTCTTCCAAGGTAAAATCTATCGTCTTATTTCTCTCTGCCTTTTTCTTCACGGTACTCCCCATTTCTTCCATATCGTTTTATACCAAAAACCGTGCAAGACAATAGTTTATCTTGCACGGTTTTGATCGTCTGTTTCTCAAGATCTTTGATTATTTATCACGCCATGTGATGCGTCCCTTAGTCAGGTCGTAAGGAGACATTTCCATAGTTACTTTATCTCCCGGCAAAATGCGGATAAAGTTTTTGCGAAGCTTACCGCTGATATGTGCCAATACCTGATGGCCATTCTCCAACTCTACCTTAAACATAGCGTTTGGAAGCTTCTCCACAACAATTCCTTCAATCTCGATTACATCTTCTTTTGACATTCTAAAACTCCATTTCCTCGCTCATTATGCGATATTTTTATTTTATGCCAATCCCTCTCTATAAGAGAAAATTTCAGGCTCACCCTCCGTGATCAGGATCGTATTCTCATAATGGGCAGAATTCTTACCATCTCTGGCAACGACTGTCCAGTCATCTTCTAATACCCATACCTCAAATGCACCGGCATTTACCATTGGCTCGATCGCCAGTGTCATGCCAGGGCGAAGCTTCATACCTCTGCCTATTGGCTTAAAGTTTGGCACCTGAGGCTCTTCATGCAAATTCTTTCCAATGCCATGACCTACCAGATCTCTTACGATTGAAAATCCATTGGCCTCTACAAAATCCTGTATTGCCTTGGAAATATCGTACAAATGGTTACCGGCCTTGGCATATTTGATTCCCTCGAAGAAACTCTGCTTTGTAATATCAATCAGAAATTGGTCATCATCTGAGATCTGACCTACCGCATGCGTTCTCGCTGCGTCTGAATGGTATCCCTCATAAATAACACCCGCATCAAGACTGACGATGTCGCCCTCCTGCAAAATGCGTTTTTTATTTGGGATTCCGTGTACGACCTCATCATTGACAGACACACAAATACTTGCTGGATAACCGTTATAATTCAAAAAAGATGGAATACAGCCAAAACTGCGGATCACTTCCTCTCCTTTACGGTTAATGTCCATCGTGCTGATACCCGGACGAACGATCTTAGCCATCTCATCATGTACGATTGCCAAAATGCGTCCGGCTTCTCTCATTTTCTCCAACTCATGTTCTGATTTAATTGTTACCGACATAATGTGCCTTCTTTCTATTCTATTATTTCATTACTTCTGCAATTGCCTTTGCAACACCCTCGATACCAAGAGTACCGTCGATCTCATGCAAAATACCCTGCTCTTTGTAATACTGGATCAGAGGAGCTGTCTGCTCATGATATACACCTAATCTCTTCTTAACTGTCTCCGGCTTGTCATCATCACGAAGCTGCAGTTCTCCACCACAGTTGTCGCATACACCCTCTACCTTTGGTGGAATGTTTACGGTATGGAATGTAGCTCCACACTTTGCGCAAACTCTACGGCCTGCCATACGATCAATGATCGCCTGATCTTCCATCTCGATATCGAGCGCATAATCCAAAGCAGTCCCCTGCTCCTTGAGTGCTGCTGTAAGTGCCTCTGCCTGAGGAATTGTTCTTGGGAAACCATCCAAAATATATCCCTTAGCACAGTCATCTTTGCTTAAACGATCTACAACAAGATCACATACCAACTCATCCGGAACAAGTTCACCGGCATCCATGTAACCTTTTGCTTTCTTTCCAAGCTCTGTTCCCTCTTTAATGTTCTGGCGGAAAATATCGCCTGTAGAAATTGTTGGGATCTGATATTTCTCTACAATCCCCTTTGCATGTGTTCCTTTTCCTGCACCAGGTGCTCCCAGCATAACAATCTTCATATATTCTCTCCATTTCTGCGCACGATGCTTATAATTTTTATTCTGTCTGTTGCCTGCGTATTGTGCGCTGACGCAGACTCATCCCACTATGTATGCATGATTGGTTTTATAATAACGCAAATATCAAACACTTTCAACCGTCTTTTTTATCAAAGTCTGTAAAAAAAGAGACGCCACCATATTTCATGTGACGCCTCGAATTTCTACAGATTTTCTTTATTATTCGCTGATGAATCCCTTGTAGTGACGAACTAACATCTGGGACTCGATCTGCTTCAATGTCTCCAATACAACACCTACGATAATGATCAGAGATGTTCCACCGAATGACACATCTGCACCGAATGCTCCTGAGAAGAAAATAGGAACAATCGCTACAAAGGAAAGTCCGATCGCACCGATCATGATGATGCTGTTCAGAACTTTCGTTAAGTAATCCGTCGTTGGCTTACCAGGACGGATACCCGGAATAAATCCACCTTGCTTCTTCATATTGATCGCAATTTCCTGTGGATTGAAGGTAATGGATGTATAGAAGTATGCGAAGAAGATCAGTAACAGGATGTAAACAACTAATCCTAATGAATACTTGAACTCTCCGAAGTTCTTGAAGTTACACCAAGAGTTCTGGTTCAATACCTTCAAAAGCTTCTGTGCAACACTTGCTCCATTTCCAGACTGTGGCTGGATACCTGCAAATCCTGCGATTACGATTGGCATAGAGAACAGAGAGCCGGCAAAGATAACCGGAATAACGCCGGCTGTGTTTACCTTCAATGGAATATGTGAGGACTGACCTCCAACCATCTTTCTACCCTGTGTCTTCTTAGAATACTGCACATTGATTCTTCTCTCACCATCAGAAAGGATGATAATGAAGATTACCATTCCAACGATGACTGCTACGATCACTACAGCACCGATCAGACCGTTTGTGACATTGGATGCACCCTTTACGAATTTCTCATAAAGATTCATCATGTCTTCCGGCATACGAGATACAATGTTGTACATCAAGATGATGGAAATACCGTTTCCAACACCCTTTTCTGTGATCTGCTCACCTAACCACATAAGGAATGCAGATCCTGCTGTCAATGCTACAACAAAAGTAACGACAGATGTAAATGTTACACCATCGATCAAATATCCCTGCTGACCAAATCCGATAGCCATAGCCGCACTCTCTACAACAGAAAGTACGATTGTCAGATAACGAGTATATTCTGCCAGTTTCTTGCGGCCTTCCTCACCATCTTTATGAAGCTCTTCCAATCTCGGAATCGCAATAGTGAGCAGCTGAATAATAATGGACGCCGTAATGTATGGCGTGATATTCAACGCAAAGATTGACATTTTCTCTAATGATCCACCTGTCAACTGGTTAATGAAGTCTAATGACTTCTGTGTGTCAAAGAAATCTGTAATAACGGATGCATCTACACCTGGAACAGGAAGCTGACATCCGATACGAACAACGATCAGCGCAAAGAATGTATAGAAGATCTTGTTACGCAGATCCTTGATCTTGAAAGCGTTGCGGACTGTTTCAAACATCCTTAGATCACCTCAGCTTTTCCACCAAGAGC
>JALEPA010000265.1 GCA_022766515.1 Lachnospiraceae bacterium
CCTCTACCAGCGCTTTTTGCGCCCATTTAACAATTAGAATCGTGTATTATATAGAAAATGATCATTTTCCATCAAACGAAGAAATAGAACAGGAGGGGGTATTTGTCATATGATAAAAACTTATGCAGGAATACCGTATGAAGAGATTGTAAGACGATATGCAGATGATATAACCCGGTTGTGCGTTGTTTGGACGCAAAATGAAGAGGCTGCGAAGGATTGCTTTCAAAATACTTTTCTCAAATTGTATACGACAAAGAAAAGTTTTCGAGAGGAAGAACATATCAAGGCATGGCTTTTCAAGGTTGCTAGAAATGAATGTAGAGATTACCATAAGCAGTTTTGGAATCGCAATGTTGATATAGGATATGACCCAAAGCAATATGAGAGACAGAGTGTATTGCAAGTGGATGATCCAGACACAGAGCAGCTTGTAAAGGCATTGCGGAGCTTATCATTTAATTATCGTGAAGTGTTGGTGTTGTACTATTATGAGGAATATAACACTAGCGAAATTGCAAAGCTTTTAAATGTCAGTGTGAATACAGTCAAATCAAGACTACGGAGAGGAAAAGAGAAACTAGCTGATATATTAAAAGAAAGCTAGAGGATTGGAGGATTATTATGGATTTGAAAAAATTAGATTATATTACAACACCAGAGGAATGGATAGAGGATATTTTGGAAAAATCCTCAAAAACATCACCAAGTAAAGTATTTTGGAGAAAATATGGTTCGATTGCAGCGATGATTGGATTTTTTCTGCTTTGTTCCACTTCAGTAACAGTTGCAGCGATGAAATCTACAGCTTTTCAGACATGGCTTGAGAATATTTTTGGAAGCGGCAATGTGAAAGAGGTTGTATTGACTACGCCAACAGCCTTGCCAACCGCAGATGTGAAGGCTAGGGATAATACGGTTCCTTTCCAAGAAAATACGATGGTTGCAGGGGAGAAAGAAAGCTTTGTCTGTGAGTATCATTTTGTGGGCGATGAGGAACAGATCGATCAGGTATATACGGTTGTTTCGGATGGATTAAAGAAGATGACACCTTCCACATTTGAAGGAGAGTATAATGGCACAAAATTTGGCTTTCAGTATGTCATCAGCGGAAATGAAATATTCGCTTTTAATTATACCGGTGGCATGTCAGAAGTGTTTTTTTACTATGATAAGGATACAGTATATGGGGCAAGAACGGATGGAGATAAAAAAGAATATTTGCTGAAGATTAATTTATCTCAAAATACGGTAGAGAAAATATCGAACGATCATATGTTGTGTAACTTTGTGATGTCACCTTCCGGGACAAAGTTGTTGTGCAACCATAGAGGCGATGCGTACTGGTCTGTTTTTGATGTCAAAACACATACGGAGAAAAAGATTGACACGGCATTGGTTAATGGATACGCAAGAACATCCGATATCGAATTTTTGGATGAAGATCATATTTTAACTTACGGAGAATCGGTTTTTATGGGGGAAAATGAAAATTACGAAACTTATTGTATTAATCTTGACACCTTGAAGATCGAAAAGAAATATAATGGTACAGGTGAGATCGATATGAAGTGGGATTATCGTTATGATAAAAAGACGAAAACCCTGAAATTTTTGGATTTGGTAAAGAGCACTTCGGTGACGATACCAGATGTTTCCACTACAGGACAGATTGTAGCTGCTAAGGGGGATTATGTCATATTTGGAGATATTGATATGGAGGATGATACCTTCTATCTCGTAAATTTTTCCAAGAAAAGCTGGAAAAAAATTGATATTCCAAAAGAGTTTAGAAAGAATATGGAAATGCATATTGTGAATACGCAGAAAAAGATTTTGATCACAAATTCTAAAAAAGCATATTTGGTAGATGTGTCTTCGCTGTAAAGAGAGGCAACAACGCGATTCTTCATGCTAAATTGTACTTGGATCTGTTATTGCTGCATATTGTATCACACTCGCATTGTATGCGGGATTTGGAGGTGCTCCTTCTGCAGCTAGAGGGCATCAGCAAAGAGTGTGATAATTTTTATCAATAAGAGGCAAATCTTGTTTCGTGGGTACAGCATGTGAAGGGGATAGCATTGATTTAGAAGTTTTGATTGCAGAGATAGTCGCGTTTGGTGTAATATGATAAGCGAAGGGTGAACGAACTTTATGCAAATCGCAAACTTTGATATGATGAAAAATTTGCAGAAAGATGTACATAGAGAGGAAAAATGATTATGACTTTAGATGTTTTGGGATTATTGGCAGCTTGTTCCTATGCTCTGGACTGCGTGGAAGCAGAACTGGTTCATGTGACGAACAATCACTCAAAACGAGTGGCTTATATGAGTGTTTGCATTGCAAAACAGATGGGAATACAAGAGGAAAGCCTACAAGATTTGGCAGTGTGCGCATTATTGCACGATAACGCATTGACGCAGTATATCCAGGAAGAACTTCATAATGATATTTCGCAAATTGCCGTAACGCAAGAGGTACCAAAGTTGGGAGCACATTGCATTTGGGGTGAAAAGAATGTCGCAGAACTTCCGTTTCACACAGATGTTTCCGATGTGATCTTATACCATCACGAAAATGCTGATGGCAGTGGTCCGTTTGGAAAAAAATGGGATGAAATTCCTCTTTTCTCGCGTATTATTCATTTGTGCGATTTGCTGGATATCGCCTGTCGCACTAAAAATTTTGCGGAAGGTACATGGAAGGTGGCAGAGCAGTTTGTTCAAAACTCAACAGGAACAATGTTTGATCGGGAATGTAGTGATGCATTTTTGCGTGCAAGGTGTCGCTGAAGATGCGGAAAAACTGTCACGCCACATGGGATTTGATGAGGAAACTGCGCAGAAAATGTATCTTGCAGGGGCATTGCATGATATTGGAAAAGTAGCCATTGGAAATGAAATTTTGGAAAAGCCGGGAAAATTGACAGATGAAGAATTTAAGGCTATGAAGCATCATGCGGCGTATACTTACTACATCCTGTCCGATATTGATGACTTTGAAGAGATTCGTGATTGGGCGGCTTTCCATCATGAACGGCTGGATGGCACGGGATATCCTTTTGGAAGGTCGGCGGCTGAGTTGAACACGCAGGAGCGCATCATGGCTTGTGTGGATATTTATCAAGCCTTGACGGAAAGTCGTCCGTACAAACAGGGCATGACACATGAAAAGGCAAGCGGTATCTTGTGGGATATGGTGAAAAAAGGATGGATTGATGGAGACATTGTCAGAGAGGTTGATTCTTGCTTTGCCGCCATTTAATTTATAGGGAGGAACAAAAATTATGGAGAAGGATGTATTGGAAAAATACAAGATGAATAGCAGGGCGGAAGCTGTCGCATTTTTGAAAAGTCTATGGAACGAGGCACCACAGCCTTGCCCGTTATGTAATGGCAAATTGGACTTTCTTCATAAAAAAGCCAAGAAGAATAACAGTGATTGGAAATGCACTGGTTGTGGGGAACGCTATGATGCCATCAAATTGTTGAACTTATTAAATGAGGGTTTTGGTCGGTAAGATTTGATTTTGCCTATAGGGAGATGGATTTGCAATGCAGGAAAAAGAGATAGATGGGAAGGCGATTTGGAGTTATGGGAATCCGGAGGCTGAGAAGGTCTTGATACAGCTTGTTGGAGAGCATGAAATATCTGGAATTGAGCAGGAGTTTCATGCAATTCAAGACAGAACTTCAGAAGAATTTTATATGATTGCCTGGAGGGTGAATAACTGGAACGATGAGTTATCTCCTTGGAAAGCACCACCGGCATTTGGAGAAGAAGGATTTGGCGATGGTGCATCAGAGCTTTTAGAAAAAATATTGGAGTATTGTTCTGATAAGAGCAAGACATACTATTTGGGCGGGTATTCGCTTGCCGGATTATTTGCTCTGTGGGCATCTTGCCAGACGGACCGTTTTGTGGGAATTGCAGCAGCCTCACCGTCAGTATGGTTTCCAGACTTTTTGGAATATATGCAAGAAAATAGGATACAAAGCCGTTTGATCTATTTGAGCCTTGGCAACAAAGAGGAAAAGACTAGAAATTTAATGATGTCTAAGGTCGGAGATTGCATCAGAAAGCTATATGCGTGGTTGCAGGAATGTGACATCCCATGTATTCTGGAGTGGAATCCGGGGAATCATTTCCGTGAATCGGAAATTAGGACAGCTAAGGCGTTTGCCTGGTTGTTGGAAAAATAATAACTAAAATATAGTAGAATCTGTACGATAGTACAAAACTATGGTAAAATCGGTGGAGGGAGCATCCCTAAATTATAACAAGAAATGAGGTTTATTATGAACATTGAAGATATGTTAGAGATTAATGACTGTCCGTTATGCGACGGTGGAGCACTTTTGGAAGAGGAATGTGGCTGCGGCTATTATGTGATGTGCCTTGAATGTGGCTGTCACTCTGTTACGATAGATTTTCACTCGGAAGAAGAGCGGCTGGAAGCAGCGAAAAGAACGGTTATGCTTTGGAACACCGGCAAGGTGATATCAAGTAGTCCGGGAGAATGATCCCAACATGGTTGATATTCGTTTTTAATCTTTAATAGCAAGGCAGGAATACGAAGCGCACTTGGATTTTGAAGAGGAAGGATTGTTTGCTTTATATTCTGCCTGCAGGCAAGCAGGACTAAAATGCTGTTAGATGCGCTGGTTGACATCTGCTGAGAGCGCTGGAGAAGGAAATAATGAAAAAGGAGAACTGATGACAAATCAACAAATTATGTCCATTGCTATGCGGCAATCGGCATTAGATCTTAATGCTGATATTTCTGATTTTACCAAAGAGGAAAATGTATTTGTAAAGTCAGGGATAGGGGCTTTGGCAAGAAAATATTATAGCGAACCAATAGCATGCAATTTGGTTTCCTACGGAAGTAATATTGTGGCATCTGTAAAAGATGAATACAAAGAAATGGTAAAAGAATATTTGAGAAAGTTTGAATTTTATCATTGCTTTGAAACACCCAATATGCATTGGCTGGATGAAAGAATGAGAGAACAGGGACAAAGAGTCTGCTTCATGGCAGAATATTTTTTGCCGGATGTCAATTCCCTGAAAAGATTATCATGCCAATATGAACTTAAAGTGCTTACGCAGAAAGACTTTGACAGTTTATATTTACCTATATGGAGTAATGCTTTGTGTGATGCGAGAAAAGAGCTGGATGTTCTTGGTGTTGGCGCATATGATAATGGAAAATTGATCGGACTTGCCGGTTGTTCGGCAGATTGTGACGATATGTGGCAGATTGGAGTTGATGTATTACCGGAATATCGCAGAAAGGGGATAGCATCTGCGCTAACCAGTAATTTAGCAGTTGAGATTATAGAGCGTGGAAAAGTGCCATTTTACTGTTGTGCATGGTCTAATATCAGATCTGCAAAAAATGCAATACGAAGCGGTTTCATGCCTGCTTGGGTGGAAATGACGGTCAAACCTGCCAGTATGGTGGCTGAGATGAATCAGTAAAGTCCATGCAAATTAAATATGAAATATCGTTCAGTTAATTGATATGGAGGAAAAGAAATGACAGGAGACAGAATCATAAGTGCTCTGATTGGATTGGTGGGGGCAGTGTCGAACAATGGAAAAACCGAACAGACAGATGCAGTGGTTCGGGAGGCTCTGTTGCACAGAAATGATCCAACAATGGAAGAGCAACTGGTACAGAAAATCCACGAGTTAAAGGATGTTATTGCACCGGATTGTGCGACTTGCAAAATGCCATGTGGAAATACATCCGACTATGACATGACACAGTTTTATAGTGCGGATGAGAGTGTACTTGCAGCTAAAAAGGAACTACTGGAGACGCTTTGTACTGTCCTAGCAAATAATGAGCAGATCACAGATAACATTTACAGAGGGATCGCATATCTGGGATATCCGGTGACACCGGAAGACTGCGAAAGGATCCGTGAGGAGATTGTAAGCTAACGCGTTTTATAACAGGTCAAATAGTGCCTTAAACGCTTTCTTTTGCTCTTTTTTGCATACCAAGTAATAGGTTACGGTGGCATCCTCATCAGAAACCGGGATATAAATACGCTTGGCGCTTGTGATCTTATTTTTTTCAGACAGATCCGTTGCAAAGAATGGAAGGGAGGAAGCCTGTGCCAGCTCATCAAAGCTGAATCGGTCACTTTGTGTCAAAAATCTGGAATCGGGCATTTTTTCTTTGACAAAATTCCAAAAGCCGATGTCCGACATAAGGAGCATATTTTCGCTGTTCATATCTGCCAGAGAAAGCCTTTTCCTTCGGGCAAATTTGTGACCCCTCGGAAGAGCAAACATCAGACTTTCACTTCCGCATTTTTTATAATAATAGGCATCATCCGTAGGCTCTTCGTGTACGGCGATCAGCTGATAGGTGTCGTTTGCCAGTCCTTCATAAAGCTGTTCCTCCGGGAGAGTCTCTGTTTGCAAAGACATTTTGGGATAAGTATTCGTAATATACGGAGCCAGTGTCCAGACAGGGGCAGGCGCACACAAACCAAGAGAAATCGTACGGTTCTTTCGGTCAAATTCATGAGCATTTTGGATAAGCGCTTCGGAATCCGCCAATAGTTTTCGAGCCATCGACAGTACATATTCGCCGTTACGGTTTAGGGATAATTTATTCTTTTGACGGTCAAAAAGGACAATTCCCACTTCGTTTTCCAGTTTTTTCATATTGCGGCTAAGTGCAGGCTGTGACAGATGAAGCTGTTTGGCGGCTTCGGATAAAGTACCTGCATCTGCAAATGCAACAAATTGTTGTAATTCATATAATTCTATCATAGTATTCGTAACTTCCTTTCTGTCTGATTAGTATAAATCTCGTTTATAGCAGTATGAACGATTTGCATTTTACAGATTGCCAAAATCATCATACACTTGTATCACACAAGGGATTAGAAATACGATGATCCTAATCCGGTAAAAGAAAGATCTTTTTATGCAATTATAGCATATAATGCATTTTTTCAATTGATAGGATGTGAAAAAAGGATGGTCTTTTATTTCACCGCGACAGGCAACAGCCTGTATGCAGCGAAGCAGCTTGATAAGAATTGTATTAGTATTGCGCATGCCGTTCATGATAGTGATCCAACTTACCATGCTGAAAAAATTGGCATCGTCTGTCCGATATTTGGACACGAGGTTCCGGCTTTGGTAAGAACATTTATTGAGAAAGCAACTTTTGAAACGCCATACTTTTATATGATTTTAACCTATGGAAATCGACATGGTGGAGCGACAGAACTGGCAGAGAAAATGCTGTCTGATCTGGGAATCCATCCGGCATATATCAATGTGTTGTTAATGGTTGATAACTTTTTGCCTGCTTTTGATATGAATCAGCAGAAGGCAATGGATAAAAAAGTGGATGAACATTTGGAACTGATTCGGAACGATATAGAACGGGGAAAACACTATATTGCGCCGGTGACCGAAAGGGACCGGGCAGCCCATCGGGAATATCTGAATCATAGAGCAAAAATGCCACCGGATGCATTTTCCAATTTATATCGTGTCACAGAGGATTGTATCGGGTGTGAAATATGTACGAAGGTATGTCCGGAGAATTGTTTTACGATGGAAGGACATAAGAGTGTTTGGAATCCGGATCACTGTATTACCTGCATGGCATGTATTCATGCTTGTCCGATGATGGCAATTCAGATGAACATGCCGGAGAAAAATCCGCAGGCAAGATATAGAAATGAAAACATCAGCATTTGCGAGATTGTAGATGCTAATCATCAGAAGAGATTATAAAGGCGTTAGAGGGAAGAGTGGCAGAGATTATTAGATTCACCGCAGGCCGGTGAATTGAAATATAAATATTTTGGTCAATAAAAGTTTCAAGCGGTCATTAAATCCGCAGGTGTTGTTAAGAAGGCTTTATTTTTGCTGAAAGGGATGTGGAAATTGTCGGATAGAGTTCGATTTGAGTGGATTAATAAATAAATTGGTGGTAAGATATATATTGATGGATATACTTTTGGCGTCATACGGCGGTATTGGGAGAAATGGAATTAGTCCCATTTGGAATAACATAATAGTATCCCATATAACGGTGGTAGAAGTTCTGGAATATGGGCAGATGCGGCCAAAAAATTAGTATATATTTTGATATTCATCTAAAAAAAGTAGAAGGGAGGACATGATTCCTAGGGAAATCATGCATAAGAGAATGGAATTAAAATTGAGAGGTAGGGTCTTGTATAGACCAAATGAAGCAGAAATTCAAAGAAAAGAAAATATGTGGAAGTTGAAATTACCACTTGATTATCGTCAGTTTTTAAAAGAGTATAATGGTGGTGTTCCAGAAAAAAGTGAGTTTAAAGGTAATCATAGTAATCGTACATATATGGTGGAAACTTTTTTATCTATTATAAAAGTTGAAGACTATGCTGAATTTGGTGATTACGATATTGATGTAATCCATACACAATTAGATGAGAGATTATCCGCTAATGAGGATTTGGTTGGATATGATATGGTGCCAATAGCACAGATTTTTGCAGGTGACTATGTATGCTTAGATTATAGGGAAAGCAGTGATTATCCATGTGTGTGTATGGAGTCATGAGGAATCAGGGGAATTTGATCCTGTGACATACAAGATTGCAGATTCGTTTACGCAATTCATAGAAATGTTATTTTAGTATTTAAATTATGCTTTTTATTTAGCTGAAATATTTGATTTTCAAGGTTAACACACCTTATTGATGTGTTAACTTTGAATTGTTAGGAACTATGCCCTGTTTTGTGAGAAAGCGAGGATAATTATGCGTTATTTACCGATTTTAGAGGAACTTT
Organism: Lachnospiraceae bacterium; assembly: GCA_022766515.1. Lineage (GTDB taxonomy): Bacteria > Bacillota > Clostridia > Lachnospirales > Lachnospiraceae > Butyribacter. The sequence goes on from JALEPA010000265.1 coordinate 8,830, forward strand.
GTTCGTCAGATAGTGTTTTATTTATGGTAGCAGGGGTTATAGTTGCATTATTTATTAGCGTGAAATTTTGTGATACAAAAAGAAATTTGTTGGGATTGATCGGAAGTTTTGTGGTATATGCAATTTGCGAGGTGTTATCTAATTTTCATACGAATTATATGCTGGAGATTGCATTGCTTTTTGTTGGTACATTGGCGTTAGGAGCTTTTATCGGATTCCTAATAGGGAGTATTGTTTCGGTAAGATCAAGGGGTATAGACGGAAAGGTTTGATGGATTGCAATGAATAAACAGGAAGTATATCAATATTTGGAACAAAACAATATCGAAAATGAGGGGATATC
>JALEPA010000030.1 GCA_022766515.1 Lachnospiraceae bacterium
TGCGTGAGAGTTTATGGAGTGTGTTTGATTATTATTTTACAAACTCCTGTGTAACAGTCAGCGCGATCATCTTTTTGGTAGGTTCTCGCACGATGGTACTTACGACCAAGATCAAACAGCTGCAATACATCAATAAATTTAACGAAGTATTTGTACTGTCGTTGTTGATCTTTTTTACAAATCTGATAGCAAAAGCCGTATTTACATGGCTTGCTAAATATAAAAGAAAAGAAGTTTCAAAAAGGAGGAACTTATGTTTAAGAAAAAAATATGGAGCTTAACAATGGTAGCAGTGCTTGCTGCCGCAGCGATCACAGGATGTGGAAACGGAGCAGGTAAATCATCAGACAGCAAAGTAGTGATCTATTCTAATGCGGATGATGAAGCGATTACGGCAATGCAGCATGCATTGGATAATAATGGCTACAAAGACAAATATACATTCAATGGATTTGGTACTTCTGAGCTTGGCGGTAAATTGCTGGCAGAGGGAAAAAATATCGAGGCAGATATGGTTACGATGAGTACTTTCTATGTAGACAGCGCACAGCAGCAGAATAATATGTTCCAAAAGTTGGACTTTCCGGTAAAAACATTGGATAAATTTGGCGACTATGCAGCACCGATCACTTCACAGGAAGGTGCGATCATTTTGAACACGGACCTGATGAAGCAGCATAATCTTCCAACGCCAACTTGCTTGAAAGATCTGACCAAGAAAGAGTACAAAGGTTACTTAGCGATCACGGATGTTAAATCATCTTCTACAGCATGGCTGTTGATGCAGGCTTTGATCTCTGCTTACGGAGAAAAGGAAGCGCAGAACATTTTGAAACAGATCTATATTAACGCCGGAGATCATATTGAAGATTCCGGTTCCGCACCATTGAAATTGTGTCGTGCAGGTGAGGTAGCGATCGGTTTTGGACTTCGTCATCAGGCAGTAGCAGACAAGGCAGCGGGTCAGCCGATCGACTATGTAGATCCGACAGAGGGTAACTTCTCTTTGACAGAGTCGGTAGCAGTCGTTGACAAGGGAAAAGACAGCAACTCATTGGCAATGAAGATGGCACAGTGCATTATCGAAAACGGACGAAAAGAATTGCAGGAATCTTATCCAAATCCTTTGTATGAAGGAGAGTCTTCTGACAACGCAAACAAGTCCAAATATCCAAAGACATTTTCAGAGCCGCTTACTTTTGAGTTGTATGAGAAACATCAGCAGTTGTCCGATGAAGTTATGCCATAAGGAATACCAAATATAGGACAGATCAGGATCAAGGCGTTACCGTAATGCCTTGATCTCTTATAAGGAAAGAGGATGGAGAATAAAATGAAGTATAAGTTATTAACACCGGGACCGCTTACGACAACGGACACCGTAAAACAGGAAATGATGATCGATCATTGCACATGGGATGATGATTATAAGGCGATCACACAGAAAATACGCAGAGAGTTGTTGAAACTGGCACAAGTTTCGGACCAGGAATATACGGCAGTGCTCATGCAGGGAAGTGGAAGCTTTGGCGTGGAGTCTGCGATCACTACTTTTGTAGATCGTGAGGATGACCACTTGCTGATCTTGGCAAATGGTTCTTATGGAGAGCGAATGGCAGATATTGCGCATCATGCGAGGATTCCTTATCAGATGCACAAATGGAAGATCAATGAAAGACCGGATGCGGAAACGGTGCGAAAGCTGTTACAGGAGCATGGGGAGATCACACATGTAGCGATGGTACATAGTGAGACAACAAGCGGTATTTTGAATAATGTCCAGGAAATTGGACAGGTGGTCAAAGAAGCAGGTGCGACATTTATCGTGGACGCGATGAGCAGTTTTGCAGGCGTGGAGATTCCTGTCGGACAGTGGGGCATTGATTGTGTGATCAGTAGTGCTAACAAGTGTGTACAGGGTGTGCCGGGATTTTCTTTCATCATCGTGCGCAAGGATTTGCTGGAGCAGTGTGAGGGCAATGCCAGATCATTAGCGTTGGATCTGTATGAGCAGTGGAAAACGATGGAAGTGGACGGAAAGTGGAGATTTACTTCCCCAACACATGTAGTGCTTGCATTTGCCAAGGCATTGGAAGAACTTGCGAAAGAGGGTGGCGTTGCCAAGCGTCATGAGCGGTATGCGGAAAATGAGGCACTGCTTTGGGAGCGGATGACAGAGTTGGGATTTGTCCCATTTTTGGACCGGGAAGTACAGGGGCCGATCATTACCACCTTTTATTATCCATCAGAGTGTAACTTCGATTTTCAGGAAATGTATGACTATGTAAAAGCGCATGGATACATTTTATATCCGGGAAAAACAACGGATGCGGAGACATTTCGTGTAGGAAATATCGGTGAGATCTATAAGGAAGATATTGAAAAACTGGCAGTGATCCTGCGACAGTTTATAGAAAGTAGAGAGGAAAAAGCGGCTGTGTCATAAATGGGACACATGACCGCTGAGGTGTGAGGATAATGGATATAAAATTAGTAGTAATGGATTGGGCGGGAACAACGGTGGATTATGGATGTTTTGCACCGGTACACGCCTTTGAAAAAGCATTTTTGGAGATGGGTATCCAGCCAACGATGCAGGAGATCAGAGAGCCAATGGGCTTACTTAAGAAAGATCATATTAGAAAGATGCTGCAGATGCAGCGGATCCATGACGCTTGGATCGCGAAGTATCAGCAGGAGCCTGAGGATGCGGATGTCGAGAAGATCTATGAGATCTTTGAGAAAAAGCTGATGGAGAGCCTGGCACAGTACACGGACCCCAAAGAAGGATGCTTGGAATGTGTGAGATGGCTGAAAAGTCATGATATTCTGATCGGTTCGACAACAGGTTATACGCATGCGATGATGCAGGTCGTGCAGACGGAAGCGGCAAAGAAAGGATATGAACCGGATCTTCTTGTGACGCCGGAAGATGTTGGTGGCGTGGGAAGACCTGCTCCTTATATGATCTTTCGCAATATGCAGGAACTTGGCGTGACAGATGTGCGACAGGTGATCAAAGTCGGTGATACCGTTTCGGATATGAAAGAGGGCAAAAATGCCGGAGTATTTACAGTCGGCGTTTTGGAAGGAAGTTCCGTGCTCGGCTTGAGTGAACCGGAGTTTCTTGCACTATCATCCGAGGAGAAAGAGCAAAAATTGTGCCAGGCAAAGGAAACTTTGCTGGGTGCCGGAGCCGACATGGTGATTAGCAATCTCCATGAACTACCAAAGATTATATAGGGGATGAAGCAACGGTAATAGGCGATTTCTTTTCAAAATGAATTATAGTCTTTAAGAATAATGATTCGTTGATGAATTTTTGGTTTTAGCAGGGGTTTTTGTAAATTTGATTATATGGTATACATGAGGCAGTTTCTTTTGGTTTAGATGCTTAAAACAAAAGAAATTGCCTTTTTTGATCTTTTAATTTTCTGAAATTTCATTGTGCTAATAACAGAGAAAGAAATTGAAAAATAGACTGACACGGTAGTGGTATATTCAAATCGGTAACGCAATAGTATATTTTTTGAATGAAATGGAGACAAAGGCGATCATATCTTTGATCGCTAAGATCAAGAAAGCGTCAAAGTTAAAGGGAGTGGTCAATTATCATGCTATGGGTTCGATCGCGTTTGGAAGCTGTTCACAACGGGGCAACATCAAAAAGATGACATCTGC
>JALEPA010000050.1 GCA_022766515.1 Lachnospiraceae bacterium
CCGCCCCGCCACGATTCCTGCAACACTTTCATGACAATCCGGCAAATAGACCACAAGCACTCGCGGGATCTCCCCCCGTTCGATTTCCTTCACTGCCTGTTCCGTTGCGATCCGGGTAATATCTTTGCGTTCCTCATTCAATTCAACCAGCTTGGTTGCTTTTGTCCGTGCCGCCGCCGGATCTTTTTCTAAGAAAAGTTCCAGGCTGATCGTAGCATCTACCAATCTGCCGGGCGCATTAATGCATGGTCCCACACGAAAGCCAAGATCCATAGAGGTTACTTTTTTTTCAAATTGCAGCTGCTGTAAAAGTGCCTGCAATCCTATATTGGATGTTGTCGGAAGTGCTTCCAATCCTCTGCGTACCAGCAAACGGTTTTCTTCCTGCAATGGAACAACATCACACACCGTTGCAATCGCCGCAAAAGGAAGTAACTCTTCCACCTGCTTGGAAATTCCCTTCTTTTCATACATATACTGCATCAATTTATACGCAACTCCCGCACCGCACAATTCATGAAACGGATAGGTTTCTTTGCTCTGTTTGGGGTCTACAATAACATCTGCATCCGGTAGAATTTCCACTTCCTGCTCCGTCGGCACTTCATGATGATCGGTCAAAACAACAGTCATCCCCAACTCTTTTGCCCTTGCCACCGCATCTTTGGCTGATATTCCATTATCGCAAGTCACGATTGTGCGCGCACCCTCTTCATAGGCGTTCTCCGCCATATAAGCTCGCATCCCATAACCATCCCGTTCTCTATGTGGAATCGTATACGACACCTTTGCGCCAAGTCCTTCCAATCCTCGGCACAAAATATAAGTCGACATAACACCGTCGACATCGTAATCACCGATCACTCTGATCTTCTCATTCTGTTGTATTTTATCAAATAATATGTCTGCAGCCTGCACCAGCCCGGTCATCTGCTCCGGCGCATGCATCTGTGCCATATCTTCAAATAAATAGGCATCCATTTCCTTCCAACTGTACAAACCTCTCTTCACCAAAACTTCCGCAAAAACCGGTGAAATATGATAGCGGTCTGCCACTTGCTGTAAATCGGCATGACACTGTTTTGTCACCCATTGTCTCATTGTTACTATGTATCCTTTCCGTAAATTTGCTTTTTCTCTCAACTCTTGTTATTCTAACATAAACTGTGAAATTCGCAAAATGGAGGGCAAAGCCTGTGTTTTGCTCTGCAAGAATTGTCAAAGCAATTCTTGGTGATGTATCACTACATCACGAGCAATTTCCTATTCAAAAAAGGGAAGATTCCTATTTCCCCTTAGAAACGGAGGAACGAGAGAACGAAACTATGAAATGGATTAAATATGAATTATATACGACGACAAATGCCTGTGATGCGATCGGAGAATTGCTGTCCGAATTTGGTGTTTTCAGTTATGAGGTGCAGGACAATGTTCCTTTGACACCAGCCGAGGAAAAGAAAATGTACACGGATATTCCTGCAGAACTCCCTCCGGACAACGGAGAGGCAACGATCATTTTCTACAGTGATGTGATCGATGGGGATTCGGATGCTTTTTACAGTACCGGCTCCTCACTCCGCGATGCCAGCCTTGCGGAAGAAAATGCATCTCTTTCTCTGCTGGCAACCCCGAAGGCATTTCAAGCGCAACTGGAATCCCGCATACAGGAGATGCAAAAATATATTCCTATGGAAATGCCTGTGCTCAAACATCAGGTAGAGGATGACAGCGAATGGAAAGATAAATGGAAAGAAAATTTCAAACCATTCCGCATTGCTGATGATATTTTGATCAAGCCGACTTGGGAAGATGTTCCGGAAGAATGTTCTCCTGATGATATTGTCCTTTCCATCGATCCCGGTTCTGCCTTTGGAACGGGCACACATGAAACGACCAAACTCTGTCTGCTGTCTCTGCGCAAATATATTACTCCGGAGACACGCATCATGGATGCCGGATGTGGCAGCGGTATTCTGGCGATCGCTGCTTTGTTATGTGGTGCACATTCCGCTTACTGTCTGGACATCGATCCATCTGCTGTGACCGGGACCCAGGAAAATGCAGTCATCAACCAGATTGAACCAGAGCGGATCACTGCGGTACACGGTAACATTTTGGAAGACAGCGACCAGATCCTGCAGGAGTCCGGCGGCTCCTTCGATGTAGTCGTTGCCAATATATTAGCTGATGTGATCATCCCACTTGCTGACCATATCAAAAAATTCTTGAAACCCGATGGAATTTTCATTTCTTCCGGTATCTTGGCAGAAAAGGCAGATGCTGTTGAAGAAGCTTTGCAGAAAAATAACTTTACGATCATTGAGAAAAATACAATGGGCGATTGGGTTTCCTTTGTTGCCCACTAAAATATTTTGAGAAGTTTCCTAATCATACAAAAAAAGCCGTTGTGATGTCTCATACACCACAACGGCTTTTCTATTGTTTAATCGTTAATTCCGATTATTTTGCTTTTCTTTTCATCATGAACTTCTTCAATGTGAACCACAGTGTACCTGTAATACATACAGAAGAATAAGCACCACATACAAAACCTGCAAGCAATGGAATTGCAAAGTCTCTTACGGAATCAACTCCTAAGATTGCAAGTACCACTACCATGATGGCTGTTGTCAAAGAAGTGTTAATACTTCTTGTCAATGTCTGTGTAATACTCTCATTTACGACCTCTGCCAATGCTTCCTCGCTCTTTCTGGCACCAAGGTTCTCACGGATACGGTCGAAGATAACGATCGTTGCATTGATAGAGTAACCTACGATCGTAAGCATACAAGCAATGAAGGTATTACCTACGGAAATGCTTGTCAGACCATAGATCATCAATACAAAGATAACATCATGCAGTAAGGCAAGTACGGCACTTCCTGCGAAAACGATATCCTTGAATCGGAACCAGATATAGATCAACATACAGATTGCTGCGATCGTTACTGCCAGGATCGCATCGCTCTTCATCTCATCTGATACAGATGCGCTGATGTTCTGATTCTGAATGTTCTTCTCTTCTACTTTATAAGTTTTCTGAAGTGTATCGTTCAAAGTAGCACGCTGCTCGTCATTCAACTCAACTGTCTTAACAGATAAGCCGTTTGTACCAGCGACTTCTGAGATAACGACATCATTGGATTTTGCTGTATCGCTAAACAACTTCTCAATGTTGCTCTTCAGTTCACTATCAATCTTCGTGTCCTCTGGGAAGGTAATATCATATGTCGTACCACCAAGAAAATCCAAACCGTAGTTTAAGATATTTCCACTGAAACGACCCGTTCCCTTGTTGATAAGCAGTGTTGCGACACACGCAACGATCATGAGACCGGAGAGGATAAAGAACTTCGCTTTGTTCTCTACGAACTTGATCGTCTTTCTCTGCTTCTCTACACCGAAATATTTTACTTTATCCAATCCCAATGCATACATTGCATTTAAGAGCACTTTCGTAATTACCAATGCTGTGAACATGGACAAAATAATACCGATTGCCAATGTTGTAGCAAAGCCTTTTACCGTACCGGATCCCTTTACATACAATACTGCTGCAGCGATCAAAGTCGTCACATTACCATCTACGATAGCCGATAACGCTTTGTCAAAACCAAGCTTGATACTAGACTGTACCGATTTGCCTTTCGCCAGTTCCTCTTTGATACGCGTGAAGATGATTACATTCGCATCTACCGCCATACCAATATTCAGTATAATACCAGCCACACCAGGAAGGGTCAGGGTGATGTCCAGACCATTCAAAGCAACAAGCATGACTACCAGATAGAAGATCAATGCGATAGAAGATGCAAGTCCCGGAAGTCGATAGAAGACCACCATAAACAGGACTACCAATGCAAATCCGATCGCACCTGCTAATAAGCTGGACTGGATCGCATCAAGACCAAGCTGCGCTCCTACTACCTGAGACTGTGCTGCTTTCAACTCAACAGGCAATGCACCGATTCGGATATAAGATGCAAGCTCATCAGCTTCCTCATATGTCTTAAATCCACCGGAGATCTGCGCCTCACCGTTGGTGATCGCATTCGTAACAGAAGGGCTGGAAACAATCTTTCCATCATATACGATATAAATGATCGCATGTGTAGGTGCTGCTGCCTCTGTTGCCTCTGCAAACTTCTTTGTACCTTTGCTCTTAAACTTCAAAGATACCACATATTCTTTATTCTTTGTGCTCTCGTCTTTTGTCGTACCAGCTTCCGCTGATTCGATGTCTTTACCGGTACAGATTGTCTTTGTATATACCGGTGAACCACTGGACAGATCCATGTCGTCTGCTGCTACAAAGTCAAGTGATCCTTCTTTACCAAGATCTGCCAATACTTTGTCTGCATCATCCACACCTGGGATATCAATTACGATACGGCCCTTTTCATCAGTTACTACGGAAGATTCTGTACTATGTACTTCCGCACGCTTCTGCATCATTTTTACCGTATCTTTCAATTCCTGATCCGTTGGTTTGTCTCCTACTACATCATAGGTAATACTAACACCACCGGCAAGGTCAAGACCAAGCTTGATATTCTTTGCGCTTCCTTTGTGCTGTTTCGTAAATCCTACCAAAGCAGTAAAAGAACACAATGCTATCACTGCAATGATCACAACAATATGCAGCACAGCTTTTTTCTTGTTCTTCATGTTTCTTTTTCTCCTTTTGATATACTACATTTTTGCAATACTTCCGATACTTCCAGGAATATCACGCTAATGTCCATTATACCATAGATATATCCGTTTTTGCAAGCATTACCTAGCGGCGTAATAAACCGTTCCGGGCGCTGTCTGAAGTTTCTTATAATAAAACGAACAGTTATTTGGTCAG
>JALEPA010000268.1 GCA_022766515.1 Lachnospiraceae bacterium
ATAATTTTTTGCCTTGGAGTCCGAAGGAGGTCCGTCATGGACGATAACATATTCGGGGATTACGACTCGACTAAGTACAATTTCTCCGGTCTCTTCAACCGTCTTGATCTCGCTTTCCGGAATTTTAGGTGGGTATTCTTCATATAAAGTATGAGGTGGGATCACGAACAACTCTTCGTTGTCGGGATTGGTCGTATCGCTTGGAAGAAGAGGTGTGTTTTGAAGGGCTGTCTGTCCGGACAAAATTTCTGCTCCGTTGATCTCAACGGTTTCAAAGTCCGGTGCGCTGATCAAAATAGAGTAGTTAGAATAAGGCTGGTCGGCACCCGGTGTCAGACTGTATTCGACAGGTGGTGCCGGGAGACTGATCGTATCGCTCTTACCGTCACGGTCGGTTTCGGTCTGCTCGATGATCTCATTTGGGTAATTGACATTGCGGATCTGGATCGTTGCTCCGGCAATCGGGGTCGCATCTTTTTCGGAGGTAATATTTGCCTGGAAATAACCGGTATCCGGTAGATCTTGCGTAGCATGCAGAGAACCTGACATAGTAACTTCCTTTCTCTTCACAGAAGTGATCCTGTGAGACGGACTGATTTCTTTATTGTATGCACGGGTGACGGCTTGGTGCGTTTGAATTTCCCTAAGTGGTATGGTATAGTCTAGGGTATGATGTTTATACAGTAGAAAAGAAAGGAAGAAACTATGGAACAGATCAAGATCAAATATTTTACGGATAAGATAGAAAAGCTGACCTATATTGACGGCAAGTCGGATTGGATCGACCTGCGCGCATCGGAGGAAGTGACTTTGCAGAAGGGAGATTTTGCATTGATCCCGCTCGGTGTGGCAATGGAGCTGCCTAAGGGATACGAAGCACATATCGTACCAAGAAGCAGCACTTACAAAAACTTTGGTGTCATTCAGGCAAACCACTGTGGTGTTGTCGATGGTTCCTATTGCGGCGACAATGATATGTGGAGGATGCCGGTGATCGCTATGCGCGATACAACGATCCATGTCAATGACCGTATCTGCCAGTTCCGCATCGTAGAGAATCAGCCAAAGATTGTATTTGAGGAAGTCGATCATCTCGAAGGTGCAGATCGTGGCGGCTTTGGAAGCACCGGAAAACAGTAAGGACAGATTTACCGGAGTATCGTATACCAAAATACAACAAAACTTGACACGATATATAAATCTGTATAAACTATAAGGTAATGCGTTTCTCTATCAATAAGAGAACACACGAATACATAGGTCAGTGCAGTGGATGAAATGCATGGCAGAATGGAGGTTCCAATGAATTATAATGTTGCTGTGATTCCCGGAGACGGAATTGGTCCGGAGATCGTAAGAGAGGCAAGAAAGGTATTGGATAAGGTTGGACAGAAGTATGGTCATAGCTTTTCCTATCAGGAGTTGTTGATGGGAGGATGCTCGATCGATGCCTATGGCGAGCCATTGACGGAGGAGACATTGGCGGCTGCAAAAGCCAGTGATTCCGTATTGCTTGGTGCGGTCGGTGGAAATGTCGGACAGTCGAACTGGTATGAACTGCCACCGGATAAAAGACCGGAAGCAGGATTGTTAAAGATCCGTAAAGGACTGGAGTTGTATGCTAATATCCGTCCAGCAGTGCTGTTTGATGAGCTGAGTGGTGCATGTCCATTGAAAGAGGAGATCACACAGGGTGGTTTTGATTTTGTCGTGATGAGAGAGCTGACAGGCGGTTTGTATTTTGGAGATCGCAAGACGGTGGAAGAAAATGGCGTGCAGAAAGCGATTGATACACTGACTTATGATGAGAACGAGATCAGACGCATTGCGAAATGGGGATTTGATGTCGCAATGAAGAGAAATAAAAAGGTATGCAGCGTGGATAAGGCAAATGTGTTGGATTCTTCGCGCCTTTGGAGAAAGGTCGTAGAGGAAGTGGCAGCAGACTATCCGGAAGTAGAGTTAAGTCATATGCTTGTTGACAACTGTGCAATGCAGCTTGTCAGAGATCCAAAGCAGTTTGATGTCATTCTGACAGAGAATATGTTTGGTGATATTTTGTCTGACGAGGCAAGTATGGTGACAGGTTCGATCGGTATGTTGTCTTCCGCAAGCCTGGGTGCTACAAAGCTTGGTTTATATGAGCCAAGTCATGGATCCGCACCGGATATTGCAGGACAGGATAAGGCAAACCCAATCGCAACGATCCTTTCCGCAGCGATGATGCTTCGTTATTCCTTTGATCTGGAAAAAGAAGCGGATGCGATTGAGGACGCAGTAAAACAGGTGTTAAAGGATGGTTATCGTACCATTGATATTATGGACGAGGGCAAGACACAGGTTGGAACGAAGCAGATGGGTGATCTGATCGCAGAGAGAATTTGAGAAAAGAATATTCGAGAATAGAAAGAAATGAGGCAGGAAATATGAGAAGTGATGCAGTAAAGAAAGGGATGCAGACAGCACCTCAGAGATCATTATTTAACGCATTAGGAATTACAGAGGAAGAATTAGACAAACCATTAGTCGGTATTGTCAGCTCTTATAACGAGATCGTACCGGGTCACATGAACCTGGACAAAATTGTTGAAGCAGTAAAGATGGGTGTTGCGATGGCAGGAGGAACGCCAATCGTATTCCCAGCCATTGCCGTATGTGATGGTATCGCAATGGGACACACCGGAATGAAATATTCCCTTGTTACCAGAGACTTGATCTGTGACTCTACAGAGTGTATGGCTTTGGCACATCAGTTTGACGCTTTGGTCATGGTACCAAACTGTGATAAAAATGTACCGGGTCTTTTGATGGCGGCAGCAAGATTGAATGTTCCTACCGTATTTGTCAGCGGCGGTCCAATGCTTGCCGGTCATGTACAGGGTAAGAAGACTTCGCTTTCTTCTATGTTTGAGGCTGTGGGAGCACATGCAGCAGGCAAGATGACAGAGGAGCAGGTAGATGATTATGTATGTAACGCCTGCCCAACATGTGGATCATGCTCCGGTATGTATACCGCAAACAGTATGAACTGCCTGACAGAGGCAATCGGTATGGGATTACAGGGAAATGGTACGATCCCAGCCGTATATTCTCAGCGAATCAAGCTGGCAAAACATGCCGGAATGAAAGTTATGGAGTTGTTAGAGAAGAATATTCGCCCAAGAGATATTTTGACAGAGAAAGCATTTAGAAATGCATTGACAGTAGATATGGCATTGGGATGTTCTACCAACACAATGCTTCACTTACCTGCGATCGCACATGAGGCAGGTGTAGAGTTAAATCTTGACATTGCCAACCAG
>JALEPA010000062.1 GCA_022766515.1 Lachnospiraceae bacterium
GTAGATCGTTACATTATCTTCTACGGTAGGATGTCGTTTTACATCGCGCAGCAGCTGACCACTTCGCGTTGACAGAGCACCAAGTGTTACACCCTGATAGATCTTTACATGGTCACCGATCTGTGTTGTCTCACCGATTACAATACCGGTTCCATGGTCGATAAAGAAGTACTCACCGATCGTCGCACCGGGGTTGATGTCAATACCGGTATGCCCGTGCGCGTACTCGGACATGATTCGCGGAATAAACGGAACTTTCATCTTATATAATTCATGTGCCATTCGATAGACAAATATAGCAAAAAGTCCGGGATAGCAGAAGATGATCTCTTCTTTTGTCTTCGCAGCAGGATCTCCATCAAAGGCAGCCTGCACATCTTTAAGAAGCATCTCTTGGATAGAAGGAAATGCTGCAAAAAAGTCAGAGCAGATTTCATGTGACCGCTCTTCAATTTCCGTTGCATTTGCATTCGATCCGGATGCCTGCATCAATGACAGGCGCACCTGTTCGGAAAGACTGTCATAAATTCTAATAATGTTATGTCCCAAAAAGTGGACAGGGATAGTTCGCTCCAAATGTTCCTTGTCAAAATAGCCGGGGAACATGATCTGGCGAAGCCCCATGATAATATGGATCACGGCATCACGGCTTGGCAGTTGATGCCCACATTTTATGGAAAACAAATCCTCTTTGATATAATTCTGAGAAATGTTATCAATAATTTTTTCTAAGTTATCTTGTGAAAGCATAATTGTACGCTCCTTTCCGGGATGAACCCTATCAAATCACTATGGTATCATATTTTATTGCGAAAAACCAGTCTTATTCCTAAGGAATCGTGATTTGACAACGATAAAAAATATGATATAATAGTTCTAAAATGAACAGTTCAATAATATAATGATATTACCGAACTGCTTATTTTGGTAGCAGAGGAGACGGGCAAGCACGGGAGGCTGCCTGCTGTTGCAGAAGATTTTGCGTAAACAGGTATAGGTGAGAAGATGGATGATGGAATAGAATCTTTATTGACCGGACAGCAGTTTAAGAAATTTCAAGAGACTTTTTATGCACCGGTCGCAGAGACATATGGATTATCGCTGTTAGATATTCGTGTATTATTGTATCTTGCAGATCATCAGGAAGCAGATACAGCGGGGGATATCGTACACGCCCATCACTGGACGAAGAGCCATGTGTCTAAATCGATCGATGAATTGATCGAGCTGGGATATCTGGAGAGACACACAGATGCCAAGGATCGTAGAAAAGTACACTTGCTCGTGCAGGAAGAAGCAAAGCCGATCTTAAAGAAGATGCGCGCGATCCGTTTACAGATGTATGAAGCACTTTTTCAGGGGATTAGCGAGGAGGAGGTGCAGGTCATCCGCCAGGTGGCATGTAAGATCTCTGCCAACATTGCAGCAATGAAAGTTCGATAGTAACTGATCATTAACATAAATAAGCAACAAGATGAGGAGGAAGGTTATGAGTGCATACGACAAAATGATGAATGATTTTACCAACAAGTATCGTAATGTATGTGTAGAAAATAATTCGATCGACAGTAAATTATTCGAACAGTATGGCGTTAAGAGAGGCCTGCGTGACAAAAACGGTAAGGGTGTTTTATCCGGTATCACAAACATCTCTTTGATCAAGGCAACAGAAGAGGGTGAAGACGGAAGGGTGATTCCATGTGACGGTCAATTATATTATCGCGGATATAATATTTATGATCTGACCAGAGGATTTCGTGAGGACAGAAGATATGGATTTGAGGAGATCACATTCCTGTTATTATTTGGTGAGCTTCCCAATAAGACAGATCTGCAGGAGTTTCGTCAGGTATTGGCGAAGAACCGCAGACTTCCTACCAACTTTGTCCGCGATGTTATTATGAAAGCACCTAGCAAAGATGTTATGAACTCTTTGACCAAGAGTGTGTTGACATTGTCTTCTTACGATGATAATGCGACAGACAACAGCTTGGACAATGTTTTGAGACAGAGCCTGATGTTGATTAGCGTATTCCCAATGCTGGCGGTATACGGTTATCATGCATACAACCATTATGAGTGCGATGAGAGTTTTTATATCCATCGCCCGGATGATAATCTGTCAGCAGCAGAGAACATCTTGCGTATGCTTCGTCCGGACAAATCTTATACAGAGACAGAGGCAAAAGTGTTAGATCTTGCCTTGGTATTGCATATGGAGCATGGTGGTGGTAATAACTCTACTTTTACCACGCGCGTGGTAACTTCCGCAGGATCTGATACCTATTCCGTTATCGCAGCAGCGTTGTCTTCTTTGAAAGGACCAAAGCATGGTGGAGCCAATATCAAGGTTGTACAGATGATGCAGGATCTCAAGGAACATGTGCAGGATGTTACAGATGAAGAGCAGGTTCGCGCATATTTGCGTAAGCTGGTGCGCAAGCAGGCATTTGATAAAAAGGGATTGATCTATGGAATGGGTCATGCCGTATATTCAATTTCAGATCCTAGAGCTCGTGCTTTTAAGGAATTTGTGCATCTCTTGGCAGAAGAGAAACACCGTGAGCAGGAATTTGAGTTGTATTCTATGATCGAGCGTATTGCACCGGAAGTGATCGGCGAGGAATGTGCTATTTACAAAGGCGTCAGCGCCAATGTCGATTTCTACAGTGGATTTGTATACAGCATGTTAGGAATTCCGGAAGAACTGTTTACACCAATCTTTGCGATGGCAAGAATCGTAGGATGGAGCGCACATCGTATGGAAGAGTTGATCAATGTTGATAAGATCATTCGTCCGGCATATAAGAGTATTATGGTGCCAAAGGTATACGAGAGTTTGAAAGACCGTTCTACGAAGAAAATTGATACACGCCAGGCAAAAGAGTTGAAGATCCCAATGAAGGGTGACAGCTGCTAATTGACAGCCGATTGATAAAACGAATAGAGACACCGTCAGGTATGATAAAGCAATCCTGGCGGTGTTTTTTTGGAATAGGAAATTGCTCATAGTGTGGTGATATGCCACCAAGAATTGCTTTAGCAATTCTTGCAGAGCAAAACGCTGGTTTTACTCTTGTTTACTTTATAGGAAACTTAAAAAACGCCCCGCGAGGATGCGATCACTGCACTGCAGGCGGGGATTGTAAGAATATCGTAAAGACTTTTACGCAGAGTTTGTGGTATTCTGTATCTGTACAAAGGGGAGAAGAGGAAAATGGAGAATAGTGAGGTGATTTACCGTTGGAGAAAGCAAGCATATTAGTTGTGGATGATGACAAAGAGATCGCAGATTTGGTTGAGATCCACTTGAAAGAAGAAGGATATGCCGTTTACAAGGCATACAGTGGTAAAGAGGCACTGGAACTTTTTCAAAAGGAACAGATCGATCTTGTGTTGTTAGACATTATGATGCCGGGCATGGATGGCAATGAAGTATGCAGCAAGATTCGAGACATCAGTGCCGTGCCGATCATTATGTTAAGTGCCAGAGATGCAGAAATTGACATGGTTTCCAGTCTTTACCAGGGAGCGGATGATTATGTCACAAAGCCGTTTCGTCCGATGGAACTAATGGCTCGCGTAAAATCCCAACTGAGACGATTTCAAAGTTTGGGCGGTGGAGAACCGGAGGGAGCAGGAATTGTTGACCTGCCAAATCTATGGATGGATAAAAAGACACGACAGGTCAAAGTATATGATGAACCGGTC
>JALEPA010000088.1 GCA_022766515.1 Lachnospiraceae bacterium
ATCCCGGTGTAAAACTGACGATCTCCAATGTTGTCAGTCATATCGATTCCGAGGCAAAACACAGCTGCTTTGTGAGAGATGGTGCGGACATTCGTATCCGTGCCATTTAGAGAAAATCTCGCTGGCAGTATGACGGGATGCGGCGTAGTGCGTACCTGACCGTATCCACTAATGGGTAATATGGTGCGTAGAAATGAGGTTGCCTATGTCTTTAACATTTGATTATGTCACAATGCCACCAAAGTCGCAGGAAGTTTCCCAGATTCAGACGGGAGAACAGGTTCGCTATGAACACGGACAGCAGGAGATGGCGGCACAGTTTGGAAAAGAGATCAAAAATCAGTCGGAACAGACGATTCGACGGAGAGAGGCAGATAATGATCCGGATCTGAGGGACCCGGACGAGCGTAAGGGAAAGGGAAGGCAGCAAAAAAAGGGAAAGAAGCGGGAGAAAAATTCGTCCGAGATGGCGAAAGAACAACTGCAAAATGGACATTTAGATATTCGTATCTAGATGGACCAAAAGAGACAGAAGAGAGGAAAGAAATGCTGATACTAGAGATTGCAATGATCGTCATTGGTTTGGGAGCGATCATTTATGGAAGAAAACTTGCTGAAGACAAAGAAGAGGTCACGGAACATGAAGTGATCACACCGGAAGACAAGGAAGCATACTTGAAAGAGATCCGGGAAAAGGTTGCAGATTACCAGCAGGAATTAGAGGAAAAGAAAGAGAACAGTCTGCAGGAGACCGAAGATCAGATGGGAACGCTTTCCAATGAGAAGATCATGGGGATCAGCGAATACTCTGATCAGGTTTTGGACAAGATTGAAAAAAATCATGCGGAAGTTGTCTTTTTGTATGATATGCTGCAGGAAAAGCAGACCGAATTGCAGGAATTGATCCAGGATGCCAATGTTGCGAAAGCGGAATTTCAGGATGAAATGGCGCAGTCGTATCAAGAGACAAAGAAATTGCTTGAAAAATCGACGGTGGATCACATCGTAGAGCAGACACCGATGCCGGAAGAGGCGATGGTGCAGGACGAGCAGAAAGAAACGGTAGGCGGTGAGTCGACCGTATTAGAACAGTTGCAGCCGGAAGAACTGGATGCTTTTGATCAGCTCGCAAATCCGGAGCCCGAAACCACGATGAATCATAATGAAGAAATACTGGACTTGTATAAAAAGGGACATTCCGTTTTGGAGATTTCCAAAATGTTAGAAATGGGACAGGGAGAAGTAAAATTCATCATTGATATGTATGCAAGATAGTATTGGCAGGAAGGAGATACAACAAAACATGAAAAAAGCATCATTTTGGAAAGGATTTGGTGTAGGTGTTTTATTTACCACGATCATTTTAGGTGTTTCCTGTCTGATCCGTACATCTGATGCCAAAATTATTTCGCAGGCGAAGAAATTAGGCATGGAATTTGCGTCAGAAGAAAAAGGTGCGACAAGTACAAAAGCACCGCAGACAGCATCTCCGGAGGCATCGGCAGGTGTTACACCGGCGGCAACTCATAAGGTGACTGCTGCGCCATCCGAGAATCCTAAGGTTGTGCCGACACCGGATACGACTACGACAACAAAGAAGCCTTCTTCAACGAAAGAACCTTCTACGACAACCGATAAAAAGACAACAAAAACGACCAAATCATCCGAGACACCTGATGAGGTAATGAAAAACGAGAAGAAAAAGATGCAGGAAGAGATCGATTCTTCTAAAAAAAGCCTGGAGATCAAGGCAGGTGAGTGGTCGGATACAGTCAGTAAGCGTCTGGAAAAAATGGGTGTGATCGATAGTGCCAAAGACTTTGATACTTATTTGAGCAAAAACGGATATGGAGAATCGATCAGTGCAGGTACTTATAGCGTATCACCAGGTGATACATACAAGGAACTTGCTGAGAAGATCACGAAAAAATAGGAGCGAGAACAATGAAATTCAGACCATGCATAGATATTCATAATGGAACCGTAAAGCAGATCGTAGGTGGATCTTTGCAGGATCAGGGAAATCAGGCGAAAGATAATTTTGTATCGGAGTATGATGCCTCTTTTTATGCGGAGATGTACCGTAAAGATGGTTTGACAGGTGGTCATATCATTTTATTAAATTCTAAAGATAGTGAATTTTACGAGAAGGATGTCCGGCAGGCAAAAGAAGCATTGCAGGCGTTTCCTAAGGGACTACAGATCGGTGGCGGGATCGATGTCCGTAATGCAGAACGCTTTCTGGACATGGGTGCCAGCCATGTGATCGTTACTTCCTATGTCTTTCAACAGGGAAAGATCCATAAAGATCGACTGCAGGCATTGTCTGATCTGGTCGGAAAAGAGCACTTGGTCTTGGACTTAAGCTGCCGTTTTATGACAGAAAAAAATGAGTATTACATTGTGACGGATCGTTGGCAGAAGATGACAGATCAGGCGTTTTGTGAGGAAACTTTGGCAGAATTGGCTGACTACTGTGATGAATTTTTGATCCATGCCGTAGATGTCGAGGGAAAAGCATCCGGTG
>JALEPA010000091.1 GCA_022766515.1 Lachnospiraceae bacterium
GCTTTTTTTGTATATAAGATTAAGGTGCCAAAAGATCGAAATCATACGGATCGTTTGACACCTTAATCTATATCACTATATACGAAACGATGATAATACGGTAACACTGATAGAAATCGGGGTGAAAGAATGAGACAACAAGATGCTAGAAACTTGTCAATGGTCATGGACTTTTATGAACTGACAATGAGTAACGGTTATTTTAAAGGCAAGAATCTGGATGCAAGAGTAGTATTTGATGTGTTTTACAGATCTAATCCGGATCATGGCGGATATTCTATTTTTGCAGGCTTAGAACAGATTGTCGATTATATTCGTAATCTGCACTTTTCTACGGAGGATATCAGCTATCTGCGTGCGCAGGGGATCTTTGATGAGGACTTTTTGGATTATCTGTCCAGATTTACTTTTCGTGGCGATGTATATGCGTTTCCGGAAGGTACGGTCATGTATCCGGGAGAGCCTGTGCTTACGGTCGTAGCACCTTTGGTCGATGCACAGTTAGTAGAGACAGCGATTTTATTGGAAGTCAACCATCAGTCTTTGATCGCAACGAAGACAAGACGCATTTGCAATGCAGCGGCAGGAAGAGCGGTGTCTGATTTTGGTGCGAGACGCGCACATAATATGGATGCGGCTGTGTATGGTGCGAGAGCGGCAGTGATCGGTGGCGCGACTTCGACGGCTACGGTATTAGCAGGTCAGATGTTTGATATTCCGGTAAGCGGTACGATGGCACATAGTTGGGTTATGTTTTACGAAGATGAGTTTACGGCATTTAAGAACTATGCGGAGACTTATCCGGATGCAGTCGTATTGTTGGTAGATACCTACGATGTACTGCACAGTGGTGTGCCAAATGCGATCCGTGTTGCCAAAGAGGTGTTGGAGCCTATGGGCAAACGATTAAAGGGAATTCGACTGGACAGCGGAGATCTCGCATATTTATCGAAAAAGGCAAGAAAGATGTTAGATGCGGCAGGACTGGAAGACTGCATCATTGTGGCATCCAACAGCTTAGATGAGTTTACGATCCAGTCCTTGGTCAGCCAGGGAGCATGTATTGATAGTTTTGGTGTAGGAGAGCGATTGATCACTTCCAAATCAGAGCCGGTCTTTGGCGCCGTGTATAAGATCGCAGCAGTTGAGGAAAATGGTGTATATCAGCCTCGCATTAAGATTTCAGAGAATGTAGAGAAGATTACCAATCCGGGCTGGAAACAGGTATATCGTGTTTATGATGAGAATCACAAAGCAATCGCAGACTTGATCGCAGGACGCGATGAGGAACTTGACGAACAGAAGGAAATCGCCTATATTGATCCGAGCAAGCCTTGGAAGAAGCGTTCTTTTGTTAATTGTACTTTTGAGCCACTGCAAAAACCGGTTTTTATTGATGGAAGATTTGTAGGAGATACACCATCGGTAAAAAAAATTGCCCGTTATGTGAGCAATCAGTTGGAAGAGGAGATTTGGGAGGAAGAGCAGCGTTTTGAAAATCCACACAAACATTATGTAGATATGACACCATCTTATTATGAGATGAAGACAAAGCTGCTTTCTCAAGTGCGTGAAATAGAATAGGAGAGGACTATGAAAATAAAGTATAAGGCAATCATTGTTGCTGTGATCGTGCTGCTGGCAGGAGTGTATTATTACTGGGCATTTCCGGCGATCAACATTCATTTGAGCGGATTTTGGATCTGTCTGGCAGTGATTTTTGTGCTTTTGGGAAGCATCTTGGGGATGCAGAACTCGGTCATCAGATTGATCCGGGGTACGGAGCGTTTTTCCATGCAGGACAGCACGAAACTAACAAAGTTTTTCTGGTTTCTTGCAGGCGTCAGTGTGCTGGTGCTGCTTGGCGGATATTTATCCGGGGCAAGTTTATTCCGTGCGAAGACTTATGCAGATCTGCTGACGGTTCAGGAAAGAAACTTTGAGGAGGATATTGAGGAATCTA
Organism: Lachnospiraceae bacterium; assembly: GCA_022766515.1. Classification (GTDB taxonomy): domain Bacteria; phylum Bacillota; class Clostridia; order Lachnospirales; family Lachnospiraceae; genus Butyribacter. The sequence goes on from JALEPA010000091.1 coordinate 1,964, forward strand.
ATCGCGTTACGGACATTGCTCTTATGGACACAGAGAGCGCAAGGATCTTTGGTAACCGTAAGATCGGTTCCCTTTCCGATGTGGTCAGCCAGTATGAAGTGGAAGCAGACTATACGCAGATCAGTATTGATAAGAGCCCGATGAAAGTGTCCGGCTTAAAGTATGCCAGCTTTTTTAAGTGGTGGAACAACCGTCAAAACGGAGTGCCGGGATATGTACAGGTCAATCCTGTCAATTCTGAGGCGCAGTATGTTAAGCTGAAAAAGGGAATGAAGTATGTTCCTTCCGGTTTCTTTAACCATAATCTGCAGAGGCATGTGCAGTTTCGTTATCCGACCAAGATCATTACGGGCTATCAGTTTGAAGTGGATGATGAGGGCAATCCTTATTATGTCTGCCCGACAGTCAGTGCGCGAGTGGGACTGTTTGGCGGTATGGATGTCAACGGTGTGATCTTGTGTGATCCGGTG
>JALEPA010000107.1 GCA_022766515.1 Lachnospiraceae bacterium
ATCCATATATGCCGCTTCCCAACTGTTAAGAAGTACCGGCCGCACCTTATTTTTCCAAGTGCCGCGCACGATATGGTGATTGATAAAGGAATGTAATTGGCTGCTCATGCCCTGAAAGCCCTGTGCCGAAAATGTCATAACCGCCTCCGGCGATGCAAACTCTTGTCCGGGCTCCAATTTCCACGAAAAGGATTGTGGATTGATCCCGGTGACCAGTCTCGTCTTTCCATGCGCACTCTCTTCCACCGCTTCATAATGGTTCCCGCTATAGATCAGATGAAAGCCAAAACAGTTACCACATTCTTCGGTCGTGTTCTCCCTTGCAAGCATGACAAACGGATTTGCGTGATTGGAAGAAGTTCCCGTATAGGAAGCCGTACTGTGTTTGCCCGGACACACTTTGCTTTTCTCATGACGCATTTCCCGCAGCCAGGCTCCCGTAAAAGTATGAAACTCATAATCGGCATCCTGTAGATCCAGCTGCAGGCTCATCAGCCTATTGATCTGCACCGGTTCTTTTCCAAGGTTGTGCAGGCTCGCACTGCGGCAAATGACATCACACTGTTCAAACACTTTATAATATAAATCTAACTGCAGATCAAAATGCCGCTCTCTCAAATGTACGACCAGACATTCTACCTCGCCTTCTTCTCCATAGGATTCCGGCAGACCGTTTAACACCTCACCGGGCTCGATCTGTTCCAAAGATTCAAAGCAGAAATCGCTGGTCACACTGCCGTCCGGATAGGTGATCTCCAAAAAAGGCTCTCGCAGATCTCCCTTTCCGTACGAAGACTGTTCCAAACAGATGTCTTCCAGATTAAGATATAAATGATCTGCGTCATAGTTGATCGAATTGCCCGGAGCAAATACATGTTTCTCCTGCAATGCCATACAGGCACCTGTGTCACTATGGATCCTTTTCCCATAGTAAAGATGTTCTAACTGTCCCGTCTCCAACACCCGAAATCCATAGCTTGTCTGCCTGGTATGCAGCCAGACTGCCTGATTGTTCTTATCTAACCGGATCATCTTCTAAAGCACTCCTTACCTTACATTGTCATGATCTTTTCCATCATCTTGATCGCCCGTGCGTTCTTCTCTACATCATGTACGCGAACCATGTCCCAGTGATGCTGCGCTGCCAGTACACTGGTCACCATCGTACCCTCTTCACGCTCATCTACCGGTGTGTCCAATGTCAGACCGATCACGGATTTACGCGAAGTTGCCAGCAAAAGTGGCAGATCAAACTCTTTCAAAACATCCAGATGTGCTAACACCTGCAAATTATTTTCATAGGTCTTACCGAATCCCACACCAGGATCTAATATGATCTGCTCTCTGCCGATCCCCGCCTGTGCAGCAATCTCCAGGGAATGTGCCAGATCATTCTTCATATCCTGCAAAAAATCTGTATAATCCGGCTCCGGACGATTATGCATGATACAGATCGGCTTTTGATGCTTTGCTACGATCTGTGCCAGCGTTCCGCAGTCCCAGACAGAGGCCTTTCCCTCCGGTGCATATAACTCATCATACCGCAGTCCCCAAATATCATTAGCAAGATCCGCACCGGCTGATAACGCTGCATCCATGACCGGTGCCTTATAAGTGTCGATCGATACCGGAACATCAAACCGTTCCTTTACCGCCGTGATCATCTGTGAAACACGGTCAATCTCTTCTTCCACCGAAATCTTCTGATATCCGGGTCTGGTAGACTCCCCACCAATGTCAATGATGTCTGCTCCCTGCGCCACCATTTCTTCGACATGCGCCAGTGCGCGGTCTTTGTCGTTAAACTTTCCACCATCCGAAAAAGAATCCGGTGTTACATTTAAGATTCCCATCAGATACACATGACTGCCGTCAAATAAAAATTCTCTTTTTCCGATTTTCATTACTTTCTCCTCATTTCTCTATGAAACAATATTACTGATCCACACGCCCCGTGCCACCAGTATATAACCAACTGTAATCTTAATAAAATCAAGTGCCTGTACTACACCATAGATCACAAAGATCGAAAATGGCGAATATATACATAATGCAAATGCGACCGGCACCGTCACAACCCAGGAAAAAACACTGTCAAACAAAAAGGTTACTAAGGTCTTTCCGCCGGAACGAAGGGTAAAATACAACGCATTCAAAAATCCCTGCACCGGGAAAAACAAAGCAGTGATGACAATAAATTTTTGTCCGTATCCACGCACCAATGCGGTTGTATCGTATGCCTTCGGAAAGACGCCTGACAAACCGACCAATATCACGGTCAATATGACACAGATCGCCCCGGTAAACCACATGAGGTGGAACGCATCCTGTTTTGCCTTTTTGTATTTTCCCGCTCCCAGTGTCTGTCCACACAAAATACCAACCGCAGAGCCAAGTGCGACAAAAACGACATTGAGCAGATTGCATATCGCATTGGAGATGTTAAGACCCGCTACGATCTCCAGCCCTCTTGTCGAATAGCATTGCGTCAGTGCCGCCATTCCTCCTGCCCACAAAAACTCATTCAAAAAGATTGGAAATCCCTTCTTAAGCATCGGCATTGCCACTGCTTTCGGAATCTTGATCGTTTTGTACAGACCGATCAAAAAGGTATGCTTTGCTTTGGCAAGGTGTGCCCATACCACAATGATCAGACATTCTACGATTCTTGCCAAAAGCGTTGCGATCGCAGCTCCTCTGACCCCAAGGCGAGGCATTCCAAAGTTACCGAAGATCAACAGGTAGTTAAATACCACATCGACAAACACGGAGATCACTCCCGCGATCATCGGTTTGACACTGCATCCCGTCTCACGCAGGCTGCTTGCATAGATCTGCGAAATGCTAAACGGAAGCAAGGTAAATAACATAATGTCCAAGTACTCCAATCCGTATTGCAAAGTATCCGCTGCATCCATCGTCTGACTCTCTCCATGCAGATACAGATTGATCAGGATACTTCCTCCCAACAAAAAGATCAAAGTCCCCGCGATCACACACGCCAGACAGATCCAGCACTTCATGCGCACCGTCTGCTTAAAGCCCTCTTGATTGCCCTGTCCATAATACTGCGCTCCATAGATACCCGGACCGGATATTCCGCCAAAAATCGCCAGATTAAAGACAAAGATCAACTGTCCCACAATAGAGACAGCTGTCATAGGTTCTGTACCCAATTTGCCGACCATCACATTATCCACCAGACTGACCATATTGGTGATACCGTTTTGGATCATCATCGGAA
>JALEPA010000108.1 GCA_022766515.1 Lachnospiraceae bacterium
AGATCATAATCTGTACCTAATTTATCATTTACTTTCTTCATATACTTCTCAACGATAGCTGGAAGTTCATCATAAGCTTTGTTACAAGCCTCACGATGCTGGAAGAATACATCACCGTTCTCATGAGAACCACGAGCTGCAGGATGCTCAGGATTCAGTGCATGTGCACGGAACTCCTCTACTGCGTCCATTGGACACATTTCTTTCAGATCTTCATAATCCCATTTCTCAATCTTCTGAATCTCATGGGAAGTACGGAAACCATCAAAGAAGTTGATGAATGGTACTTTACCCTCTAATGCTGCCAAATGTGCAACCGGGCTCAGATCCATAACTTCCTGTGGGTTAGTCTCTGCCAACATTGCAAAACCGGTCTGACGGCAAGCATACACATCACTGTGATCACCGAAAATGTTCAATGCGTGAGATGATACTGTACGCGCAGATACATGGAATACACTTGGTAACTGCTCACCAGCGATCTTGTACATATTAGGGATCATAAGTAAAAGACCCTGTGATGCTGTAAATGTAGTCGTAAGTGCACCTGCTGCAAGGGAACCATGTACGGTACCTGCTGCACCTGCCTCAGATTCCATTTCTACAACCTTAACTGTGTTTCCAAAAATGTTCTTCTGTCCTGCTGCAGACCACTGATCAACAGAATCTGCCATAGGGCTGGAAGGTGTGATAGGATAAATTCCGGCAACCTCTGTGTAGGCATATGCTACATGAGCTGCTGCGGTATTACCATCCATTGACTGTTTTGCTCTAGCCATTAATAAAATCCTCCTTTGTCTTGGAAAAGGATCGGCAGCTTGTAACTGACCAACCACTTCTCACTGTATTTTGAATTCTGTGAGATATTTTATCACTAAGCGTCGAAAAAGTAAAGTTTCCACCAAGCATTTTTAATCATAATCATGTAAAACATTTGCTTTTTTTGTCATTTCACCTTATTGCTTCTTCATATAAAAACCTGCTGTCTCCATGTCATCTCCATTTTGTGGCAGGATCGCTCCCGTATAAAACTCCTGATAAACTCTCCTGATCCATTCTTCCGTATCTCCTTTGTCCACGATCTCACCTAAGGCAAGCAAAACATAATCTGCCTGATAGACTCCGGTGCGAAATGCTGTATCCTGTGCCCCATTGTTTTGATAAAATTGCAGCCTTTTCTCTCTGACCGCCTGTTCTTCCTGAGTCCTACTCTTCTGTGGATCCTCTGATTCAATGAAAATAATACTGTCAGAAACTGCCACCTGCTCTTTCAAATATCTCATAACCAACGAACCATACCCCTTTCCCCGGTATGCCTGTACAACGGCAAAATAATCCAACAGTCTGATGTTTTCTTTTTCTATATATAAGGTATACCAATAGGAACACAATCGATCATTTTCTTCTAAAACATATCCCCGATAGATCCCCTTTTCCCACATCTCTTTCATGGATGAAAATGGTTTTGTCTCATTAGGCGGGAAATCATTTACCAGCTGCTGTTGATAAATTTTCTCCATTTCCTGTATTGTCATCTTCCTTACTCGACAACTGCTTTCTCTATTGTCACTCATCCTTTTCCTCATTTCTGTCATTACTGCTGCTACCACTTTGAAGGGTCTGTTTCCTTCCTATTTTCCACCTTATTATAATGAAAAAACAGCCGTAAAGCAAAAAAACATTGACGATTACAGCAATTTATCCTACAATTAAAAACTGTGCGATTACACAAAGAAGAAAATTACTACGCTTTGGATGATTCCCAAAGCAGAAGGAGGAAATGAATATGGGTACAACCTATGTAAAAGAAGTGATGTCACCGGAACAGTTATTAACAGAATATCCTCTTCCGGAAGCCCACAAGCAGTTGAAACAAAAAAGAGATGAGGAGATAAAGAAAGTCTTTACCGGTGAGTCAGACAAATTTTTAGTGATCATTGGTCCTTGTTCTGCTGACAATGAAGATTCCGTATGCGATTATATCAGCCGTTTGGCAAAGGTACAGGAAAAAGTAGAGGATAAGATCTTAATCATCCCAAGAATTTACACAAACAAACCAAGAACAACAGGTGAGGGATATAAGGGTATCGTGCATCAGCCGGATCCTGAAAAAGCCCCTGATCTGGCAGAAGGTTTGATCGCCATGCGTAAAATGCATCTTCGTTCGATCGCAGAAACTCATTTGTTTGCTGCCGATGAGATGCTCTATCCTGAAAACTGGCCATACTTATCTGACATCTTGTCTTATGTAGCGATCGGTGCCCGCTCTGTAGAAAATCAGCAGCATCGTCTGACAGCCAGCGGAATTGACATTCCTTGCGGTATGAAAAACCCAACCAGCGGTACTTACAGCATTATGTTAAATTCCTGCATCGCAGCACAGGGAAGTCATACTTTCATGTATCGTGGATGGGAAGTAAAAACAGAGGGTAATCCTTATGCACATACGATCCTGCGCGGTGCTGTCAATAAACATGGACAGAGCAAGCCAAACTATCATTATGAAGATATGATGCATTTATTAGAAATGTACGAAAAATTGAATTTGAAGAATCCTGCATGTATTGTTGATGCAAATCATTCTAATTCTAACAAATGCTATTATGAGCAACCTCGTATCGTGACAGAGGTACTGCACAACAGACAGGTATCACCGGAGATCCACAAACTGGTCAAAGGTGTGATGATCGAAAGCTACATCGAGCCGGGCAATCAGAAGATCGGTGAGGGAATCTACGGAAAATCCATCACGGATCCTTGCCTCGGATGGGATGAAAGTGAGAAATTGATCTACACGATCGCTGATCGCCTGTAAAATAATTTAGTTTACTTTGCTCTATACATTGAGTGATTTTCAACTCATCAAAAAGAGTAAAATTAACACAATGAGCGATTTTTAACTCATCAAAAAAAGCTAATGACGCGGTTATTCGTGCCATTAGCTTTTTTCTATTGATCACTATAAAGTCCTATATTTCTTGCGACTACTATGCCATTTTCACGATGTAAACTGCGTCAGGTCACATTGTTTTACCGCTTTTCCATTGGGCGAAATCACAAATAGCTCATTTCCCCTGATCCAACCAATGCTCTGACCGCCTTTGTAATCTTCTTTTTCCGAAAAAACGGTATTCCAAATGGGTACAAAGTTTCCTTCCTCATAATGCAGTATCTGATACCCCGGTCCTTTGTCTGTCACACATCC
>JALEPA010000120.1 GCA_022766515.1 Lachnospiraceae bacterium
AGATGTCGACAGTGGAAAAGGCATTGGTCCTGCATGATTATTTGGTACAGAACACTTCTTATTATGATGGAAATGCCTGGTATTGCACCAATGAGTGGGGCGTACTTCTCAAGGGCAAAGGAAACTGCCAGGGATATGCCAAAGCGTACGGTGTGCTGCTTCAAAAGGCTGGAATTCCGGTCAAGTACATAGATTCCGTATCGATGGCGCATATGTGGAATTTGGTGAAGATTTCCGGTAAGTGGTATCATATCGATGTGACTTGGGATGATCCATTGGAACCAACGACAAAGAAAGATCAATATGGACTGGTTTTGCATGATAATTTTTTGCGAAGCACCAGTGCTATGAAGGCATCCGGTTATTATGGATTTCAGTGCCAGACTAAAACCGGTACGAAGTACGATAAAAAATATTGGCGTCAGGTCAACAGTGCCTTTGTCTACCGCAAAGGTAAATGGCTCTATCAGACATCGAATGCGATCAAGCAGCGCAGTCACTTGGAGAGTGGCACAGCCAAAACCTTGTACCGTGCAGGTGGAAGAGCGTTTGTACAGGTTTCATCGAGATATTATTATTTTATCAACTATAATCGGGTATTTCTTTATGATCGTAAGACGAACCGAATCAAACTGGTATACGAGGGAAAAAATAAAAATTCCGGTTATACGATGACCCAGCTTCGATATGCCGGTGGAAGATTAACGATGCGTTTTGTAGGAAATGGTAAATTAAAGACGATAAAGCGAACTGTGGCAAAAAATGGAAAATTAGCAGCGTGATTTTTAGAAAATGAATGGCGGCTTGTGATCAATAACAGATCACAATGCCGCCATTTGCTGCATACAGAGAACTGATACCACCGGTTTCTGCAATCTTTACATCCTTAAAAGGAAGACGCTTGAGAATCTCCTGCTTAGCAAGCTGTGCGCGCTCTGCATTGTTACAGTGTGCGATAAGCAGAATACGGTTTTTAGAATCTACAGCGTCTGCTTTGATAGCGTCTGCCATTTTGGCGATCGCTTTGACCATGCCTCTTGCCTGGGTGATCTTGTCGATCTCACCATTGCCGTTTGAAGTCATGACCGGTTTAATATTTAACGCACTGGCGATCGTTGCCGTTACGGTAGAAAGACGACCGTTTTTGCGAAGCGTGTCTAACGATTCCAGCACGAATTTGGTACCCATCTTGTGCAGAAAACTTTCGGTCTGCTCTACTACTTCCTCAAAAGAAAGTCCGGCGGATGCCAGCTCATTTGCTTTCAATGCGACCAAAGTCTGACCTGCGGAAGCAGAAAGAGAATCAAATACATGGATCTTTTTGTCCGGATGATCTTCCAGATACATGTTGGCAGCCAGGAGAGCACTGTTGTAGGAACCGCTCAAATGGCTGGATAATGTTACTATATAAATTTCATCCGCCTGGTCAAAGTGTTCAATATAACGCTGTGGACTTGGGCAGGAGGACTTGGCACATTCCGGATATTCATCGATCCGTTTCAAAAAATCTTTCTGATCAAAATTGTCATCGTCAACAATGTCATAGTCTCCAATATGAATAGTAAGAGGGATGTGAGCAAAGTGTGGATCCTGCTTCATTTCCTCTGTAAAATCAGTACAGCTGTCGCATAAAATTAAATAGGACATATTGCGCTCCAATCTTCCGTTATCACGGATCTGGTTTTCATGATTTTCCTGTTATATAGTATGTTTTCCCAGCGTCTCTTTCATACGGTTTTGTTATTGATTTCTTTATAATATGTTGCCAAAAACAAAGAAATAAAATATCAAAAACAAAAGAACATGGAAAACAAATCGAAAACATGTAGTTTTTGATACTATGTATATTAGCATTGCAAATGGGATATGTCAACAAAGAGTTATGAGTAATTCGCGCTTTTAATAACCATGAATGAAATTAAATTGACAGATGAATAAAATTCATGTAACGGGTTGTGATGTGAAAAAGTTGAATCGCAGGAAATGCCATCTTTTCTTGACAAAGAAAGGACATATTGCTACAATCAAGTTTAGTTAAAAAGTGGATATGGATTGGAGACAG
>JALEPA010000132.1 GCA_022766515.1 Lachnospiraceae bacterium
AAAAATCGCTGGTAGTCTTCCTCCCGGAAGATGGAGCATTGGTTCTTTCCCGTGTCTTTGGCACATTTAAGGGTAAACTCTGAAAGTCTCAAGAAATCTTCGTAAGCACCGTTCAATTTATCAGCTTCTATGACGCCGGCAGAAATCGTAAAGACGGATTTATATTTTTCTGCATCAATAAAAGCAGAGATCTTTTTTTGAATGTTCCGGTAAAGAGCCATCGCATCCTCTGCTGTATGTTCTGTAAGATCGACCACCATATATTCATCGCCGACAAGATGGAACAGACGCTGCGAGGATGTCAGACACTGATAAATACAGTCCGCAACATGTTTAAGCACATAATCTCCATAGGCAGTGCCGTAAGTGCTGTTGATCGAACTAAAATCATCAATGCCGATCCGCATCAGATAGCCGGTGGTAATACTGTTATCTAATGATGTAAGATAGGCAGATAATTCAGATTCTCCCAATAAACCGCTTATATTGTCGGCTCGCTGTTTGTTGCCTGTCTCGTTAATACATCCGATCAAATATCTGGGTGTTCCGTTTTCATCGTCTAAAACGCGGCCGCGACAGTTGATCCAGACGGGTGTGCCGGATCGGTCTAACCAGCGGTAATGTAAATTGTGGGAATTTTTCTGTCCACTTTTGATCAGATTCAAATCTTCGGAAAGGTGGGCGCGGTCTTCTTCATAAACAAATTGAAGATGGACCTTCATCGCATCATGAAAGTGTTCGGATGGCAGTAAAAAACGATCTACCGCATGCTTCGAGATGATATAATCATCTTTTTGCAGATCCATGATATAAAGATAGTCATCCATATGAGGATTAAACAGCTGGATGACTTCTCCAATCTGTTTTTTTGACAAATCTGTGCCTATTTTATCCATATATTCACATCCTTTCCGTAATTTTTTCACTCTTTTGTATCTTTCTATTATATAGCATGATCTGCATGAATTGCAACCGTAAAAGTCGTCATTTTTTTTTTGAAATATTACATAAAGTATGCTATACTTTTTTTATTGTGATCTTCTTGGAAAAGAGTTGATTATGGGGGCGTGATGCCCGTTAAAATAGAGAATGGGAAAAAGGAGGTTTTGCGTGAAGACAGATACGGAAAGGGAAAGGCTACGAAAGAAAAAAAGAAATAGGATCTTTATGATACATAGCATGGTGACGCTTTTGATCTTGGGAATCTTTTTTGGAATGAGTCAAGTGATCAATCAGATCCTGATCACACAAAATACAGAGACGATCAAAGAAATGGCAAGTCATGATGAAAAAGCAATCTTAAATGTATTGAACGAAAAATGGGATACCTTGGAGCGGTTACCGGGGCAGCTACAGGTAATGAATGTACAAGGGGAAAACGAAGTGCTCACGGCATTCAAAAACATCACGCAGGAACAGCAAACGATCAGTCTGTTATCTGTGGATGGAACTTTGTATCAAAGCGATGGAACCAGCTCAAAGAATGCGGCAGATGTTTCTTTGATACGACAGCACACAGGGCGATTTGCGGGCTGTTATACAGATTCTCGGACGGAGACTGCACAGGAGGAGAGCATTTTGATCGGTGTACAGTTGCCTGATACGCAGATCGGAGGACAGACATTTATCTATGTAAGTCAGAAAATCCCCATTAAGGAATTAAATGACAAGTTAGAGATCGACAGTTTCGGCGGAAAAGGGTTTTCCAGTGTATTAGGGAGTGATGGCGCATACATCATTCATGTAGACAAGTCTATGAAAGAGCGGGATCACCACAATTTGGATGAGGTCCTGCGGGGGGCAAAAAGTTCGTCCTACAAAAGTTTTGAAGAGCTCAAAAAACAAATACAAAATGATAAAAAAGGCTGCGTTTTTTCTTTTGACCATGATGGGCAGCAATATATGGAATATGTCAAGGTGTTAGAGGGAACGGATTGGTATTATGCATCCCGCGTTCCTATGAGTGTTTTTCGTGATCAGACCAGGCGCATTACCATACCGTTTTTTGGAATGTTGTCTTTTAGTATGCTTTTGGTTGGCATTGTTGTGTATCGTGCGCATAAGACGAATGTGTCCAATCGTAAAAAGGATGCCCGCTATCGAAAAGAATTATCAGATGCGTTGGTCATGGCAAAACAGGCAAATCGTGCAAAATCAGTGTTCCTAAGCAATATGTCACATGATATTCGCACACCGATGAATGCGATCATAGGGTTTACCGGACTAGCATCTGCACATTTAGATGACCGGGTCATGGTAAAAGAATATCTGGATAAGATTCAGCAAGCATCTGACCACCTTTTGGGACTGATCAACGATATTTTGGACATGTCACGGATCGAAGCGGGTAAGACGATCCTTCGGGAAAAAGAATGCGATCTGCTTACGATCACACAAGGAATACAGACGATGTTTAGCGAGGAGATCCACACAAAACATCAAACATTTCATCTTGATACAAAACAGCTGACAAAACGGGAGGTTTATTGTGATGCGCTGCGGTTAAACCAGATCTTGATGAACCTGGTATCCAATGCGGTAAAATATACGCCTAAAAATGGAGAAGTTTCGCTATCTGTCCGAGAAATTGGACAGACAGAGAGAGGAATACAAAAATACGAATTTTGTGTCGAGGACAATGGGATCGGAATGAGCGAAGAGTTTGCAGGAACGGTATTTGAGTCGTTTACAAGAGAACAGACTTCTACGGTCAGCGGAATCCAGGGAACCGGACTTGGCATGGCGATCACCAAAAATATTGTAGATATGATGAAGGGAACGATCGTGTGTCAAAGCGTGCAGGGGCAGGGAACAAAGTTTGTGGTACATATTCCTTTGCGTGTCGTACAGACGGTGGAAGAGAAGGCAACAGCAACAGTTGATGCGGGGGTGGAGTACCGCGCCTATGTCAATGAGCAGTTGTCGGATGAGGAAACTTCTGTTTTTACCGGAAAAAAACTTTTGCTGGCGGATGATAATGAAATTAATCGGGTCATTGCGGGGACGATACTGCAAGAAGTCGGTTTTATCGTGGAATATGCGCACGATGGCAGGGAGGCTTGTGACCAACTGCAGGAAAAAGGACCATCTTATTATGCAGCCGTATTAATGGATATTCAGATGCCGGGAATGGATGGATATGAGGCGACCGGAAAGATCCGTTCGTGGGAA
>JALEPA010000153.1 GCA_022766515.1 Lachnospiraceae bacterium
GTTGGATTATGTTGACGGAAAAGGCGTATCGGATACCTTCACAAGAGATTTGGAGGAGGCGGTACAGTCCGCCCGTCAAAACGAGAAATGGAGGTTGGATTATATGACATTACAGCAGGAATATAGAGAACGCTTCCAGGAGGGCAAGGCCGAAGGGATTAAAGAGGGTCGAAAAGAAGGAATTCAGGAAGGAAAGATTGCAGGTTTGAAAGAAGGGAAAAGGGAAGGAGTTAAGGAAGGAAAGATTGTAGGAAAAATTGAAGGTAAAGTTGAGACCTTATATGAGGAACTTCATCTGACTGTAGCTGAGATCGCGGAGAAATTAGACCTTTCAGAGGATGAGGTGCAAAAGATTGTAGATGCTTTGGAAAAGGACGAATAGGATGCGCAGAGCATTTTCTTATTGCGGACATTAGGGAACGAGAAATGGAACGAAAACTGACTTTGAGGTGAAATATGTTTGATAAAAATATGACAAGTAGTGTTGTTCAACCAAAGAACCAAAAGGAAAAAAGATGCCGATATTGTGGGCATAGGCTTTCATTTGGGGAAAGACACAAGTTAAATGCAGACGGTGTTGGGATTTGCCCGAAATGTGGGGAGGTCTATCGAGATAAAAAAGTAGTGTATTAGGTGCAGAAGAATGTTGTACACTAATGAATAATAGGTCAAATCTCGATACTTTTTGTCGAACACTGTCGTCCGGAGCTGCTGTTCCTATCAATAAAAAACAGCACAGTACTGCTTTTTGTGGTAAAATACATGTGAGAATATGGGATAACCGAACAGTTGTCCGACAGCAAGGAGCAGAAATGGAAACATATTATTTGATCGATTTTGAAAATGTACATAATGAAGGGTTAGAGAATCTTGATTCGCTTAATCCGGGTGACCATGTGCATATTTTTTATACAGAAAATGCCTTGAATATCAGTTTGGACATTATCTTGTCAAAGGGAACGGGGGTTGAAATTGTAGGGCATAAGGTGCCGGTGCGCAAACAATCTCTGGACATGCATTTGGTATCGTATTTGGGTTATCTTTTGGGAAGTCATACGGAGCAGTGTGCCTATGTGATAGTGAGTAAGGATACGGATTACGATAATATTATCAAATATTGGCGAAATAAAGGATATAAGCAGATAAAGCGTAAAGCGCAAGTGGCGGAGAAAGCGTCTGCGGAGCAGGAGATTGCTGCCGGAAAGGCGGAGCAGGAAAAGAAGAATGCTTTTTCGGGCGAGGAGCGTGATAAGCTAAATCATTATATGCAGCATTGTTTGCTGGAAAAGGGTTACTCTACGCAAGATGTGGGGCGGTTATGCAAAATTGTCAATGCAAATTGTAATTTGCAGCATCCATTGCAGAAAATCAATAATGGAATTACGAAGCAGTATGGAAAGAAAGCTGCGGTGTATCAAGATGTAAAAGAGATTTGGAATCAGTATGGAAAAAAGGATGCGTCAGGTCAACTTGAGAAAAAAGGCACAGAAGACAAACCGTTGGTGACAGAGCAAAGTGATTCACAAAATGCAGTTCCAAAGGGATGGCGGGGACAACAGCCTGTGACGACCAAGCAGATCGAAACAGAAAAGACACAAAAGGCTACCAGGAAAAAGAAGGCTCCCAAGGAGAAAAGCCAGCAGTCCGTTGGAAAAAAGAAAGCCGCAAAAGGGAAAGATCAACAGACCGCTGGGAAGAAGAAAGCCGCAAAAGAGAAGGATCAGCAGACAGCGGCAGTTAAGGAACCGAAAAATGCTGAACAAAAGAAAGAAGCGAAGCTGCGGTCGTTTTTCGGACAACATTTTAAGAGAAAACAATATGTGGAGAAAAAGGAAGATACGATACAGATCATCTTGCAGGCAAAGAGCAGGCAGGAAATGAATAATGCTCTTACTAAGTTATATCCATCAGAGGTAGTTGGAGCAATGATGAAAACACTCAAACCATTTAACAAGGATCTCCCGGGGAGATAGGGTGAAAAAAATCTGGTGGTTATCAGAGTGTTTTGGTATAATTTAAATGTAACCCTTGTTGTGCAAAGATTACAAAGGAGAAAATGAATGAGAATTATACCAAAATCAATCAAAGGAAAGATTACATGCCAAATTATATTGTATATTATTTTGGCAATTGTTGTTTGTGAGGCAGTCAGTGTGAACTCATTGCGCACCAATATGACGAAGCAGACACAGAATTATGTACAGATGCAGGCAGAAAAGAGTGCAGGCATTGTCAATGAATGGTTAAAAGAGCAGGGCAATATTGTGCATACGGTACGGGATGCGGTAGCTTTCATGGATACCAAAGACACCAATAAGATTATGGATTATCTGGAGGCAAATCTTGGCGAGAATGAAGATGCGCTGATGTATTATGTTTGTTTTGCCTATGATGGTGGAGTGTTTCCGGCGGATCATTCCAAACTGGATCTGGATCCGACGACAAGAGACTGGTGGAAACAGGCTATTCAGAAAAATGGATTGATCTATACAGCACCATATAAAGATTTTGCAACAGGGCAGATGATTGTGACGATTGCTGAACCGATGACAATGCAGGGTGATCAGGCTGTTTTTCTGGCAGATATCACGCTTGATACTTTAACTGCACAGGTGGAAAATGTCAGCGATGATAAAAATGTTAAAGGCTTTTTGTTGGATGCGGATGGCAATGTGGTTTCTCACCCAAATGAGGATTATTTACCAAAAGAAGAAGGAAATACTGTATTATCGGATGCTTTAGGCGTGGATGTAACGCAGGCGACAATGATCACAGATTATGACAAGCATCGAAAATTTATCAGTACAGCATCGGTAGAGGTAACGGACTGGGTGTTCGGAATTACCGAGGAACAGTCTGTAGTCACTTCTCAAATTCAGCAGAATGTAATGGCTGTTGTTGGTTTGGGTATTGTTCTGCTACTGATCGTGGCTGTTTTGATGGCATTTAGCATTCGCAAAAATTTGAAGCCAATGGAGACGATGAAACGATTTATTAAAGAAAAAGTCATTGGTTTGGAACATTTCCGGAAACAGAAAAACGAAGTGGCGGAAATTCGTTATTTGATACAGGAATTAGAGGAGCGGTTTATCGGAATTATCAGACAGACCAAGGGAGAGTCGATTACAATTCATGGCAAGATGCAAAATGCTAATCAAAAGGTCACTTCCATGAGTGAAAATATTATGGGAATCAGTGCGGCAATGGAAGAAACTTGTGCGAACATTGATTCACAAACAGAGAGCATTAAAAATATTGATGATACCTGTCAGGAGGCAACAGGAGCAGTCGAGCAACTTGCTGTGGATGTAAGGAAAATGGCGGAAAAGGCGCAAGAGATTGTTGCGAGTGCAGGACAAGTTACACAAAAATTACTTGATGGCAAAAATCGCTCGGTCCAGATTGCGGGTGAAAGCCGTGTGAAAATGCAGGAAGCGATTGAACAGACCAAAATCATCAATAAGATTGTAGAGGTGTCGGAGTCGATCGAGCAGATCGCCTCACAAACGAACTTGCTTGCGTTGAATGCGTCGATCGAGGCAGCACGAGCTGGAGAAGCGGGTAAAGGTTTTGCTGTTGTGGCAGATGAGATCAAAAAATTGAGTGAAAATACAGCAGAAGAAATTGGCAAGGTAAATGAACTTACAACGCAGGTAAAACAAAGCGTCGAGCAATTATCACAGGAGAGCAATAATGTGTTAATGTTTATTGATGGAAGTGTTATGCAGGATTATGACCGTTTGGAAAATCTGGCAAAATCATATATAGCAGATGCAGATTATTATGCAGAAGTCAGTGAATCCCTGGGTCAAAATGCGGACGGGGTCAATGATGCGATCAGTGAAATTAATACGATTCTCAGTCGTATCAATACTGCTCAAAGTGAACTTGCAGATGCTGTGGCAAGTGTCAATGACAACTTGCAGCAGATTACCTATTCCAGCGAGGAAATGTCTACAGAGACTAATGATGTGCTGGAAAGCGTTGCAACACTACAAACTACAATGGATGAGTTTCATGTGTAGACAATGTTTGTTACCGAAGGGTAAACATTTCCTATCCAAGTTACATGGGGGATGCTATAGAGGAAATACTAGAAAGAAAGGTGACATAAGATATGTTAAATCAAATGTTCAAAAGTGTGATTGACCAGGATCGTGCGGCAGTCGTTATCTGTGATACAGAGCATACGATCGTTTACATGAACCCGGCAGCAGTGCAAAATTATGCAAAGCGTGGTGGTGCGGAACTGATCGGGCGGAGTCTGCTTGCCTGTCATAATGACAGGTCAAAGGAGATGATCCGTAAAATAGTGTCCTGGTTTGCGGACAGCAAAGAGCACAATATGATTCATACTTTTTATAACGAGAAACAAAATAAGGATGTGTATATGGTGGCGCTTCGTGACGAAAACGGAGAGCTGATCGGCTATTATGAGAAGCATGAATTTCGTGATAAAGAGACGGCAAAACTGTATGACTTTGAGCAGTCATTATAGGGCGTTTTTGTGATATTATGTGCTCGTATAGTCTGACAGACCAATACGAGCACATTGTATTATTATATAGTTAGGTATAATGCTTACCAGAGTTCTGATTCCTTCTTTTTAGGTAAAAAATGTTCTTTTGCAAATTCCATATCCTGTACAAGTTCCAAAGTTCCCAGATAATTATTTTGAATATCCCGAACCGCAATGTATCGTACCAGCATACATTTACCGTTCTTTTCCATCCAAATCGGTACCTCGTCCAGTGTTCCTGCACGAAATTCCTCAATGATTCTGCGTACTTTGGTTTCCACTTTTGGTGGATGACAGGAAAACACTTCTCGGTCGATTGCCATTGCCGGTCGCTTAAAATCCTTTGGTCCTTCGTTGAAGAAGCGGTTGATGTTATGAACATCAACAAAGGTAATCTCCAGCGGAATTGTGTTTAAGAGTGCTGTTAATTGTTCTATGGTCAGATGTCCACCCGGCATAACGATTTCTGTATCTGAAAAAGAAGCTTCTGATATTTTTTTCTTGTTCTCTGCATTTTCCCAGATTTCAGGCTTTACGCCAAGGCAATCAGCATAATCTTTTTGATCGTGATAAATACCGATCCACTCCTCCTCTGTAAAATTTGCAGCACAATTTGGAAACAAGATATTGGCTTCTTTGTAGATCATTTCCTCTGCCCGCTGGACAACTGCCAACAATCTCTCGTACCACTTTTTGTCATACTGCTTATTTCTTAACAACGCAGAAATCTCATCACGAATTTCATCGTCAACTGTCCACATAACATTAGATGGACCGGATATTCCATATTGTACATTCAAATGAGGGTAAAGCAGATCGCCTTTTTTGGCATAATGTATTGAGATATCACGAAGAGATCCAAGCAGATCTTGCGTAACATCTCCGGCACAGGCAGCTGTTTTTATCTGGTCCAGTAACCCTGCCAATGCTTCATTTTCCTTGGTAAAGGTGTACAGCGGATGACCTTTTTGTTCTACCAATTTTTGCGTTTTCGTTGCGCGTTCTTCTCGGATCATCGCTGCATTTACTTCCTTTTCTGCATTGGCAATCTTTTCTTCGCGGGTTGCGCCATGAAACAATGCGGCATGGACATCGCATAACTTTTGCACCTCACTCAAAGGCGTTCCCTCTGCCAACATCTCCTGCTCCGCTTTCATGATTACGGTTGCATCAACATCTTGAAATTCGGCTACAAAGTCCTTTCTTACTTTTTCTAAATCTTCCCCATCGCCCAAACGCTTTAAATATTTTTTTAATGATTCTACTTGATTTCCCATACTGATTTTACCTTCCTTTCTAATCGACAAACTTGTGAGTGCGCTGGTGCATTTTCACAAGGCACAAAATTGTCGTATGTAAAATATCGTAGTAACGGTGTTCTGCATATACTTCAGGTTTATATGTTGCAACCTTCTCTGCAAAGCCCACAGATGTATCATGGCAGTTTCTATATCAGTATTTCCTTTATGTGCAATCTGATACTTGTATTTTTGCTTTAATCGGCGGCGGTATTCTGTTCCTGTTGTAGTTTAAATGGCTGTCAGTGCTTTTGTCAAAGGAAAATGAAATGTTAGATTCTTTTTTGATTAAAAAGCATCTGTTGAGATGGACAAAACCGTTTGCTTTTTGTAATGCACAGTAGCTAATTTTACCAAATCATGTTATACTTCTTTGACAAATAGTTATTTTTAGCTCGAGTAACAGGATGTGAAATTTTTCACTGGCTGTGAGGCGCATAACCATAAATATATTGTAGTAGAAAGGTATTTACCATGAAATTACTTATGACGATCATTGTGACATTTTTTGCGGGAATGGGGGCAGGTCTTGGCACCGGTTTTGCCGGAATGAGTGCGGCGGCCGTGATCAGTCCGATGCTCATTACTTTTTTGCATATGGATCCTTTTATGGCGGTCGGTATCGCGCTATCCTCTGATGTGTTGGCAAGTGCGGTGTCAGCGTACACCTATGGCAAAAATAAAAATCTTGATGTCAAAAACGGCAGTATTATGATGGTGACAGTGCTTGTATTTACAGTGATCGGAAGTTATATATCGAGTCTGGTACCATCGACTACGATGGGAAGCTTTTCGGTAGTTATGACATTTTTCCTTG
Organism: Lachnospiraceae bacterium; assembly: GCA_022766515.1. Taxonomy (GTDB): domain Bacteria; phylum Bacillota; class Clostridia; order Lachnospirales; family Lachnospiraceae; genus Butyribacter. Next base: position 6,635 of record JALEPA010000153.1, read on the forward strand.
GAATTAAATTTATTGTTCGTCCGGTCATGACGACCAAGGAAGCGATGAATAGTGTGTCTGCCAAGAAAAGAGCGGTGCAGTCTGTTCTATGTGGAATGATCATTGGGTTCATCTGTGGATTTGTTGGAGCGGGCGGCGGTATGATGATGCTGTTGATTCTTACGTCCGTGCTTGGCTATGAATTGAAAACAGCTGTTGGAACAAGCGTTTTTATCATGGCATTTACAGCATTTACCGGAGCATCCTCACATTTTGCCATTGGTGGGAAACCGGATTTTTTGGTGATGGGACTGTGCATTATTTTTACATTTATCTGGGCGCGGATTGCAGCATTGTTTGCCAATAAAGCACAGCCGAAAACACTGAACCGTGCGACAGGACTGGTGCTGGTAGTGTTGGGAGCTGTTATTATGGTGTTTGGACACAGCGCATAATGGGAAATTTCATTTTAGGTTTTAGATAAATTAGATAGTATCATATGGTTATTTGCAATAAATCATGATATACTCTCTCAAAGAGAAAATTCTCTACTCCAGAAGCAAGAATAATCAGCCTAGGGTAGAGACAAACAAGAAGTCAGGGCGAATTTTTCTACCCTAGAGTCGGAGATAACCAGTCTGGGGTAGAAATTATCGAGATATTACAGGAGGATACCTATGATTTTTGGAATGACATTTTATCAACTGGCGTGGCTATTTGTGATCTATTCCTTTTTGGGATGGTGTGTGGAAGTAATCTATCACGCGGTCACTTGGGGCGAGGTTACGAATCGCGGATTCTTGAATGGTCCGGTTTGCCCGGTATATGGATTCGGGGTTGTGAGTGTGTTTGCGTTGATCAATCTGATCCAGCCTGATGGAACGCAGAT
>JALEPA010000283.1 GCA_022766515.1 Lachnospiraceae bacterium
GTTGGATCAGCAGTCATCTGATATTGCGATGGGTGTTGATAAGGCATTTGAAGCAAAGCATGGTGAGATGGGCATGTCAGATGAGCAGCTCGATGCGATTGGTGCCGGAGATCAGGGTATGATGTTTGGTTATGCTACAAATGAGACGGAAGACCGCATGCCATATGCCATCTCTTTGGCTCATAAACTGACCAGAACATTGACAGAAGTACGCAAAAACGGAACCCTTCCTTATCTTCGTGCCGATGGAAAGAGCCAGGTGACGGTAGAGTATGATGAGAACGATAAGCCGGTACACATTAACACAGTAGTTATTTCTACACAGCATGCGGAGGACATCTCACAGGAGCAGATCCATGAAGACATCCGCAAATATGTTATCGATCCGATCCTTCCACAGGAGTTGGTAGATGATAATACACAGTATTTCATTAACCCTACAGGTCGTTTTGTAATTGGTGGACCAAATGGAGATAGTGGATTGACAGGCCGTAAGATCATCGTAGACACATACGGTGGATACGCACGACACGGCGGCGGAGCATTTTCCGGCAAGGATTGTACGAAGGTTGACCGTTCCGCAGCTTATGCAGCGCGTTATGTGGCAAAGAATATTGTAGAGGCAGGACTTGCAGATCGTTGCGAGATTCAGTTGTCTTATGCGATCGGAGTTGCGCATCCAACTTCTATCATGGTAGATACTTTTGGCACAGGAAAGCTTTCTGATGCCCGTTTGGTAGAGATTATCCGTGAGCATTTTGATCTGCGTCCGGCAGGAATCATTAAGATGTTGAATCTTCGTCGACCAATTTATCGTCAGACTGCAGCATACGGTCATTTTGGACGCAATGATCTGCAGCTGCCCTGGGAGCAGACAGATAAGGTAGACATTTTGAAGAAATATCTGTAAAATAAGAGAGTAAGCAAAGGTGGAAGAATAGAGGAAAAGAGGGCTGATAGTTAGTATGAAACCAATATTATATATTGTAATACCTTGTTACAACGAGGAAAAAGTGCTGCCTGAGACGGAGCCGTTGTTTGTTGCTGCATTGAAGGATATGATGCAGGATGGTAAAATTTCCGAGGACAGCCGTGTGATGTTTGTCAATGATGGAAGCAAGGACCGTACATGGGAGTTGATCTCACAGTTCGCATCGCAGGAAGAGTATGTAGAGGGTGTGTGTCTGTCGCGCAACAGAGGACACCAGAATGCTCTGTTAGCAGGTCTGATGACAGCCAAGGAAGTAGCAGATATTACGATTTCCATTGACTGTGATGGACAAGATGATCTGGGAGCAATGACGCGCATGGTAGACGAGTACCTGGGCGGATCACAGATTGTATATGGTGTGCGTTCCGAGAGAAAGACAGATACTGTCTTTAAGAGAGCGACAGCACAGGGATTCTACAAAGTGATGGCAATGATGGGTGCGGATGTGGTATACAATCATGCAGACTATCGTTTGATGAGCAAGGAAGCATTGGAAGGATTGGCACAGTTCAAAGAGGTCAATCTGTTCCTTCGCGGTATGGCACCGTTAGTAGGTTTCCGTTACTCTTGCGTCTATTATGAGAGAGCGGAACGAATGGCGGGTGAAAGTCATTATCCGTTGAAGAAAATGTTGGCGTTTGCTTTTGATGGTATTACAAGTTTTTCCGTGAAGCCGATCCGAATGATCACCAGCATGGGTTTTATCGTGTGTATCATTAGTTTGATCGCGATCATTGCGACTATCGTGCAGAAACTTTGCGGAGCAACCGTAGGAGGCTGGTCCAGCCTGCTTTGCTGTATTTTGTTCCTGGGAGGCGTGCAGCTTCTTAGCTTAGGCGTGATCGGGGAATATATCGGCAAGATCTA
>JALEPA010000161.1 GCA_022766515.1 Lachnospiraceae bacterium
CAGCATTCATTCCCGGTGCATCTCCACCACTTGTCAAAACAGCAATCTTTCCCTTTGTCTCGCCCATATTTTCCTCCATTTCTGTCATCCGTTGACAATGTGCACCCTTATAAATTGCACACAGCACTACTATTTTATTATTTTCCAGCTATTTTTTCAATAGCTTTTTCGTTTTCTGTTCGTTTTCTGTTCTTTTTCTCTATTATGAACAAATTTACAATAAACTTCCTGTATATTTTGACAAAAGCATTTTCTGCTCTATACCGCTTCCTTCTACCAATGCAAGCGGTGCAGTTCGCCTTCTGTCTGCATCGAAAAGAAATCATTTTGCCTCAACGCTTCATACAAAACGATCGCCACCGAATTGGATAGGTTCAGTGACCGGATCTGCGGATTCATCGGGATCCGGATCGCTGTGTCCGGCGATTCTACCAAAATCTCTTCCGGAATTCCCGCACTTTCCTTTCCAAACATAATGTAGGCATCCTGCTCATAGGAAACATCTGTGTAACGATGTCTTCCTTTGGTCGTTGCCATATACATTTTTTCTTTCGCTTTGGGATTCTGCTCCAAAAAGTCTTCATAGCAGTCATACACGGTCACATCCAGATCATCCCAGTAATCCAGACCCGCGCGTTTGAGCATCTTATCATTGATCCGAAAGCCCATCGGCTCGATCAAATGCAGACGCGTCCCGGTTGCACAGCAGGTACGCCCGATATTTCCCGTATTTGCCGGCATCTCCGGCTCAAGAAGTACAATATTTAACATTTTTTCCTCGATTCTGCACACATTCTGTGTACAATGTATTTTTCATTCTCAATTTTTCAGACGCTCTGCGTCTGAAAAAATGCGATCCAGGCTACTTTGTGACGCCTGCGGCACAAATAGCCCGTGTTAAAATACTGCATCAGCAGTATTTTAACACTAGGATTCCGCAGTTACTTTATATAACTCGTCCGAACCCGCCGGCTCCAAAAATCGTGTTTCCTCGCCATTGCGGATGATCCGGTCGTTTCCTTCGGTCGCTCGTCCGATAACGGCTGCCTCTATGCCTGCCTCCTTTAGCTTTTCCACAAGGAGATTGCCCTGTTTGCAGCCGATCAAAAGACTGCCGCTGGACACCAGCATATAAGGATTCAGATCAAACACTTCGCAGATCTCGATCGTCTCCTGTCGGATCGGAATCTGCGGCAGATCTGCCACGATCCCTACACCGGACGCTTCTCCAATCTCCCACAGTGCACCAAAGATACCGCCTTCCGTCACATCATGCATAACACTTGCACCATGCTCACTCGCGATCTTAGCCTCCGGCAAAATAGACAGTTCATCCAGAAATCCGACTGCCTCCTGTACCAAATATTCCGGTAATCGCTGCAGTAGTGTTTCCTTCTTTTCTTCCGCTATGATAGCCGTTCCTTCCAGTCCTGCCCATTTCGTCATGATAAGCTCATCACCCGGCTGTAATGTTCCGGTAGAAATCAACGCATCTTTTCGCACCTTGCCAACCCCCGTCACGGTGATGACCGGTTGGTTGACAACATCTGTCACTTCGGTATGACCTCCCAAGATCTCCATGTTAAGTGTGCGGCACACCGACTCCATCTCCTCCATCATGTGGCGAAGCTTGATCTCTCGCACTCTGGATGGCAGCAAAATACTGACCATGATGCCCACCGGTTCTGCTCCTGCCGTTGCCAGATCATTTGCTGTAATGTGCACGGCAAGTCTGCCCACATTTTGTGCTGTTCCGGTGATGGGATCCGTAGAAAATACCAGCACTTCATCCGGCTGTACTTCCACCGCTGCGCAATCCTCTCCTACACCCGGCTTTGATAGCACATCCTCTCTGCGGTGTTTGATCTGCTTAAAAACCGATCTTTTTAATATATTCTCAGGTACCTTACCTATCTTCATCTTATCCTCCATTCCACAGACGCTCCGCGTCGAAGGATCGCGAGCAAAATATCAAATTTCGCTCTGCGATCAAGGCTACTTTGTGACGCCCGTTTCTGCCGTTTTGACCGCTGTTACTACTCTGCCGCTGCTGTCTGCGTTGGTTTCGGTGTCGCTGTCTTTTTTGGCTTCGCTGTAGCGGACGCCTTTGGTGTTGCTTTGGGATCCTTCGTCTTCTTTGGCTTTGGTGTTGCGGACGGTTTGGCTGATCCATCCGGTTTTGCACTTGACTTCGGTTTGCTGCCTGCTCCCACAGTCACATATCGTGGTTCTGCGGAATAGGTGCTGGAATTTAACTGGATCTTCTCCGTCTGTTTGCCATTCACCTTCACGATCTTCCACAACTGCGCCTTATATCCAACATGCGCAGACTGTGTTACCTCTCGATATGAAGCCGGTTTTGTCTTATCAACGACCTCTTTATCTGCTCCCGGCTCGATCGTTTCCAAAATCTCAGATTTGAACTCGATCGTTCTTCCTTCTTCTCTTGTCTCCTCACCGTAAATACGGAAGGAAAGATTTCCGCTCTCTGCCGTAGATGCAATATAGATCGGTGCCTCTGTATTGTTTTTGAATTTAAAATCTTTATAGTCTCCGGAAATCGCCGCATCTCTGGAAACATCCACATAACTGACCACCATAGAATGTGGGGATCGCTCTACGACCTCTAACTCGGCATTGATGACCGCATTGTATAATGTCGTGGACACCTGGCAGACACCACCGCCGACTCCGTCAACGACCTTGCCGCTGGAATATTCCGAAGCGACCTGATAACCATTTGCCTCCGTACGATCTTTAATGACCTTGATCGTGGAAAATGTCTGTCCCGGATATAAGATCGTGCCATTGATACGCCCTGCTGCCGTCTGCACATTCGTTGCTCTTGCCGCTGTCGATGTCGCATACGAAGTCGAATAACTACCTAATAAATCCTGGCATTTAGAAACCATTTCCTTCGTATATTTAGGCTCGGTATCCTCTACGACTGCCTGTATCGTCAAATTGTCCTTGGTATCCGCCTTAGTCAATTCCTTCTCGATCTGTGCGATCGTCTTATCAACCTGCACCTCATGTCCCGTCCGTTCCTTTGAGGCAACAAACTTTCCGTTTTTCAAAGAAAGCTTGGAGTTTTTGGCTTTCACATCATACTTGCTGCACTCTGTTTCCACAAAATCCCGCAGTGTATCTTTGGAAAAAGTAAACGGAATGGAAAATGTTTTGCCGTTTTTGCGAACTTCCTCCTGCTCCTTATACTGTTTCCAGATATTCCCTGTCTTTCCTACCCGGAACGCATCATCCAAAACGGAGCGATCATCACACTGCATTCCCAGCGCACGGACGCTGGTCTGTATCTCATGATCTGCTACTGTGATCGTCACAGGTTTTTCCAGTGCATCTGTAATGTACTGCTCCAGCTTTTGCTCGGCTTCCTGCTTGGTCATACCACCCACTTCCAATGTATCAATCGTGATCCCTTCACACATTTTATCCTTTTTTCCAAGAACCCCTGAAGAAAGTAATGGCACCGCTACCGCAATGACTGCCGCCAATAAACAGCCGGCAACGAACAATCCTGTTAAGCGTTTGTTTTTTTTCGTCATGATCTATACATTCCTTTCCCAGTCGACAAATCCCTTGTCGAGCGATCTGCTTCTTTCATTACCTATTTATACACAACTAATTATTTTGTCACAAATCCCCACCCTGTGCAAGTCAAATATTCCGTGTTTATTTGACTTTTTTTCAGTTATTCTGTATAGTTGCACCCAGACAGGAAAGAAAAAGAAGCTCTCTTATTTAATACATAGTAACCTTTTGTATGGACTATGTATCTAATCAGAAAACTTCTTCTACTTTTGCTTTGGGTATTGGTTATGGATCTTCTATGTTGATAGGATCACCACATGATACACAATACGATCAATGTACCAGATATTCTAACACCATAGGAACAACCATTGCAACGATCACCAGAACACAAATTGCAGCCGCAATTCTCTTCTGATTTTTGCGATTAAAGAAATTCATACCAGCTAACCCTCCTATCTGATCAACCTAAATTATTTTATAAAAAAGGAAGGATGATTCCATGCCTATACATTTACACTCCATACCTACACTTTTTATGTGTTTTATTGTATTCATATTGTGCGTTCAAGTCAAGATAAAACGCTCATCAAAAACGCCTACTTGGGACGCAGCTTTCTGGCGCAAAGAAAAGGAAGCCAATTTTGCCAGAAAAAAAGATATTTCTCAGCTTCCTTATCTGGAGTTAGATCGTACCAAGCTTCCTTTTCAGGACAATGCCGCAGACCGTATTCTTGACTGTCAAAAAGAGGTTGAGCAGATCATCCTGCATCCTATGTTAAATCTGCACGGAATGAGCAATGCCGATATCAAATTGCAGTACGGTGTCGCTAATTTTGAATTTCTGTCTGCATGCGATCAAAACTATGTGCGGCTGATCCGCAGTCTGAACACTTGGGGTCAGACTCTGTATGAACTCGCTGATCTGACGCGATCCAGACAGGTACTTGAGTATGCCGTAGAACTTGGCAGTGATCTTACAAAAACCTATATCACACTTGCTCACATTTACGCCGAGCAAAATGAGATCGACAAGGTGCAGGAGTTGATCCGACAGTTAGAGGACAGCGATTCCCTCTTAAAAGATTCTGCCATCCGCGAGCTGACAATGCTTATTCAAAAATATTAGACATTCCGGCGTGATCCCACTTATCACGCTCTTCGTCATATTTTTGGCAAAGCCAGTCATAAACTTCGTCCAATCCTTCTTCTGTATAAGGAAAATATTCCATTTCTTTTTTCTCTTCCGGTGTCTTTTCAAAACAAAACGGTTCCGGCCAGACGGTCGCACGAAAGACTTCTTCGTCTTCCTCTTTGTTCCATTTTTCCACCTGATAGCGCATACCGCAAAAACTTGCTTTCAAAACCGCTCCTTTGCGGTAAAATTCCTGTTTATCATAAAGTGATTTTCTACTATTCATTATTACCACATTCCTCCAATCCAGAAAATTTCCTATATAGTCAAATAAGCAGCGATCTTCCACTGCTTTCCAGACTCTGTTCCTGCCACTTCACCTTATCACAAGCCTGCCCTAATGTAAACGCCGGTTTTTCCTATTTGACTTCTTGAAATTTACCATTTGATATGTTACACTACCTTAGGTTTATTGTTGCCTTTTTGGCACAATGTGAAGGGGAAATACAAATGGAAGTAGGAGAACAATTATGCATCGCATTGTGAACTTATTAAAACGATACTATCATTACCGGCAGTATCAAAAACTGCTGAAATACCGCAAATACGCTCGGTATGGTGCTGATTTTCGTTCGATTGCGCGCATCAAAGAATATGTAAAAGATCGGCTTTTACTTATCCTATTACGCGTTTTTTACATTTTTCCGGTCAAGAAAAACCGAGTCCTGTTTATGAGTTTTGAGGCGGGTAAATACGCCTGCAACCCACGCAGGATTTCCGAATATCTTGCTAAGAATTATCCCGGTGAGTTGGAGATCGTCTGGGCATTCCAAAATCCCGATGACTTTCGCTGGCTGGCAGACTGGGGTGTTTCTAAAACTGTAGAATATAATACCCGAAAGTTTTACTACTACGCTTTGACATCCAAAGTATTTATCTACAACATGCGTATCCCGGCTATGATTCCATTCCGTAAGAGTCAGACAACGATCGGAACCGGTCATGGCGGTGGTGCCTACAAGAAACTGCTGTTAGACAACCCAAGCATCCGCACGGCTGATATGAAGATCCAGGAATTGAGTGCATCCCATACGGATATTTTGGTCTCTAGCTGCAAATACTATACCAAGTATGTGGTAAGAGGTGCATTTGCTCATAAAGGTGAGTGCCTGGAATGTGGTATGCCACGCAACGATGAATTGGTAAACAATCACGACACTAAAACAGCGGACTATATCCGCAAATATTATAATATCCCGGCCGACAACAAGATCATTTTGTATGCACCAACTTATCGCAAGGGTAAACGAAATGAGGCAACGGATTATAACTTAGATGTACGCGGTATTGTCGAGGCAGCCAAGGAGAGATTTGGCGGTGAATGGACGATCTTATACCGCATGCACTACTTTATCAAAAAGAGACTGCCTGCTGATACAAAGGGACAGCATATCATTGATGTAACCGACTATGGCGATATGCAGGATCTGCTGCTGGCATCTGATATTTTGATCACTGATTATTCTTCCAGCGTATGGGATTATTCGTTGTTAAAGCGACCATGTTTCCTGTATACAACCGATCTGGATGAATATTTGGAGACACAAGGATTTTATGTGGATGTCCGCGACTGGCCATTCCCACTTTCCAAGACTAACGAAGGTCTGGTCAAAAACATTTTGGAATTTGACGAGGACAGCTACCTGAAAGATGTGCATAAACACCACACCGATCTGGGAAGCTTTGATAACGGAAATGCAACAGAAGTCATTTCCAACCGGATCCTGCAGGAATGTCAGATCGATCAGTAGAACGATGTGACTTAGGATCTGTGTAATTGTAAAGAGTGAGGTACGATATGAAAGTAGGAATTATCAGTATAAACAAATATTCCAAACACTTAAATTTTGGTGCGGCATTACATTCCTATGCCTTCCAGCAGTATTTGGATAAACAGGGGATCGACAATGTGATCATTGATTATTTACCCCGTTTTATGAAGACATATAATATGAAATATCCATTTTTATCAGAGCAGCCAAAGGAAAAAGTGAAACGCTTCTTTTTCTGGCTGGGATATTTCTTTCCGAATCTGACCCGTTACAAAAAGTTTATGAACTTTTTTGACAAGCATTACCGCATGACAAAATGTCAATATGATGAGAAACTGCTTGGAAAAGCATTGTTTGATTTTGACACGATTGTCTGCGAAAGTGATGTAATTTGGAGTCCACACAGCACACAGGGATTTGACAATGGATTTTTCTGTAATCTTCCATCTTTACAGGGAAAAAATAAAATTTCCTATGCTGCATGTATTGGATATACTAATTTTTCTGAGAAACGCCAAAATCGTTTCCGTCAGCTGCTGAAAAATTTTGATTCGATTTCCGTACGAGAGATCCAGGGAACAGAGTTTACACAGCAATTTACTGACCAGCCAGTATACAATGTATTAGATCCGACTTTACTGTTAGATGCAGAGGACTACGCAAAGATTGCCGTCAAGCCAAAAGAAAGCGGCTATCTGCTTGTATACAACTGTTTGAAAAACAACCAAAAGATGCTAAAGGACGCAAAACGGATCGCTGCAGAAAAAGGTCTGCAGGTGATCGAGATCAGCGTTTTTTATACAAACATTTTCAAGAACAAGGTAAAACTCAGCATTGGTATTGAAGAATTTTTGGGCTATTTTCAATATGCTGACTGCGTATTGACCAACGCATTTCATGGCGTATGTTTTTCTATTATCAACAAGAAGAGTTTTTACACTTATGCGCGCGGAACAAAGGATTCGCGTGTCACCAGCATCCTGCATCTGCTTCACTTGGATGACAAGTTTATCGACAACGAAGAGACTTTAGGGGCTTTTGAGGAGATCGACTACGACCAGGTGTACACTTATTTACAGGAAGAGAGAGAAAAATCCGAAAAGTTTTTGACGGATGCCTTTGCGAAAGGGCAAAAACACTATTAAGCTGTACCTGAAGGAAGGTACTACATATTCCATTCAGAGGGGAACGAAGGGATGAGAGGGATTGCATATGAAACCAAGTATTTCAATTATTGTGCCGGTATATAATGTTGAAGATTATCTGGCAGATTGTCTGAATTCCATTTTGGAACAGACCTATCAAGAATATGAGTTGATTTTGGTAGATGATGGTTCTACCGATAACAGCCTGAAGATCGCACAACAATATGTTGACAAATTCCCAGGCCGCATTTTTCTATATACCAAGAAAAACGAAGGACCGGGTCTTGCGAGAAATTTGGGCATTGAAAAAGCAAAAGGAAAATATTTATTATTTATTGATTCGGATGATGTTGTAGAACCTACGATGTTAGAGGAATTATACGAATCTGCCTTTTTATTGGACACTGATATTGTCTTTTGTCCGTATTATCGACATGGTCTTTATCAGGAAACAACGATCGAAGGCGTATTTGAATTTGACGCAGACAAGGTCTATCAAGGCACTGATTTTCTGGAAGCGTCAGACTATACGGTAACGACCTGTTCCAAGTTATACCGTACCAAATTTATCAAACAGTTTCTGTTTCCGGAACATTGGTTTGAAGATGTGGCATGGCTGCCGGTTGTTATGTCATACGCAAAGAAGATCAGCTATGTGCCAACACCTTTTTACCATTATCTGCGTCATGAGACTTCTATCGTCTCCAGTATTTCCGATGAGCAGATCCTCGGAAGCCTGGATGCGATCCGTTACATCGTAGAGCACTCCAATAAAGAAGCACTGATGACCGTAGCACCGTTTACGGCAAGCTTGATCTTATATATGTGTACACGCCGTCCTGCATTTGCAGACCGCTATGTAGACCTATTATTAGAATATAAAGACTTTATCTTATCCGGAACAGACCGGGAAGACCATCCGAGACTCAGCGTTCGTCTGGATTACTATTACCAAAACTTCCAGGCGATCCCGAAATGTATTTACTACGATCACTTCGGAAAACAGCAGATTTCTGAAGAAGAGCAGCAAAACATTGACGGCTGGATCGGTAACCTCGTAGAATTTGATGCTACGATCGTCTGTCTGGATGAAAGCAACTGTGATGTCAACGAAGATCCTGCCATCAAGCAGGCTTATGATGCCGGTCGTTATGATATTGTCGGACAGTATTTCAAATGTAAGCGTTTGATCGAACACGGTGGTATCGCCTTATCTCGTCAGGTGCGGGGAATCAAGTACATTACTCCTCTCCTGCTGCGCACAAAGGCTGTCTTTGGTTTCCAGAACGAAACATCTATCACAGACCGTATTTACGCTTCCGTAGCGGGACATCCTGCTCTGTCAGAGATTTTGGATCATTTTATGAAACATCTGGAGGACGATCTTCCAATGTCAGCCGCACTCTCTGAACTGTTGATCAAAGAGCATGGCATTACTTATTCCTATGAATTGGAATCTAACTTCAAGCAGAAATATATTGCAGCCTATGATGACAGTCTTCGCGTTTACGCGTCCTGCGTTCTGTCGTATGACTATGGTATCGGCACCGCTTATACCGACTGCTATCGTAAATCTGCCGGAACCGTAGAGCAACCCGACGGACAGTATACTTTGGTCGATCGCTTTTATTATGAAACGCTCATACAGATCACGAAGGACTATACCGTCTATCAGATGGATCGTGAGCGCCAAAATAAAGCCTGTGAATCGTTCCGTCTGCAGACACGCATCAATCGACTGCGCAAACGATTATTCTGGCAGACAATGCGTATATTCGTGTTGCGAGATCGAAGCGAAAACTGGAAGATCAATTTTAATGCTGTTACTCGCATGAAAATCATCTGGTATCCTTACCAGGTAATTCGTAAGCTGTTCCCAGCCAAAGATGTGCAGCAATGGAATGCGGATCGTGCACAGGATAAACAGTTGATCTATTTCCGTGAAAAATTAGAAAATCCAATCGAAGAAGAGGATGAGGATTTTTCCAACAAAGAAGATTAAAGCAATTCTTGGTGGCATAACACCACATTATGAGCAGTTTCCTATAAAATCAAGAAATGCTAAGCCAAAAGTTACAACCGATGGCTTAGCATTTTTTCATTGCATTTATTCCAAATTTACTCTTGATCCTTTACATGGGCTTTTGCCTTTTAATCTTATAGGTCAAAAAAAGACAAATTCTGCAATAAAAAGCTTGACATTTTTACAAAAAAAATATATACTATTATAGTCGCTTGCAGATAGCAAGTGATCCCAAAGATACATAGGGGTGTAGTTCATCGGTAGAATAAGAGTCTCCAAAACTCCAGAGCCGGGTTCGATTCCTGGCACCCCTGTTAAAAAAAGACATTGCGATTGCAATGTCTTTTTTAGTTTATGTGGTGATATGCCACCAAGAATCGCCAAAGCAATTCTTGCAGAGCAAAACGCTTGTTTTGCTCTTATATGCTTTTTTTAGGATAAATGCTGCTGCCGCAGCCAGATAGCGATCATGCATCTTTGCGGTAACAACTTGGCAAGCACATGGCAAAGTTTGACATACAAGCTATATACGGAAATATCCTTGCCCTTATCGGCATCCCGAACTGCCTTTTGTGCAACACCAGCGGGCTGTACCATTCCGCAAAAGCGGCTGGTCGCTTTCCTTGCCCCGATCAATCCCCGGTCATACAATCCCGTCTGAATCCATCCTGGACATACTGCTGTTGCCGTGATCCCTCTATCCCGCAATTCTACATGCAGTGCCCGTGTATAATTTCGTACAAATGCTTTCGTGGAACTATAGATATTTTGATACGGCAATGGCTGGAAGGATGCCTGCGATGCAATATTGATCATATGGCTTCCCCTCTGCATATGAGGGATGCAATACAGCCCCAGTGCCACAACAGCATTGATATTGACATCGACCATGTTCAAGGATTCCTCTACCGAAAGATCATCGTAGGAGCAAAATTTCGCATATCCGGCATTAATACTTACAGACCAAAGTCGTCACTTCGCCCTTATTGTGGAGATTCCGTTGGCGTTTCTGTCACCACCGGACTTTCTGAAGGCGCCGTTCCGATCGACTCACCACCCACGATCGACTCTTCTACCGGCACAGGTGTTGGTGTCGGTGTTGGCGTTGGTCCCCATATGCCCTGTTTCTCAACAAAAAAATAATTTCCTACGATGCAGATTGCTGCAACGATCGTAGCTGTGATCACAATCGTCCGCCCCTGTCCATGCATCCATTCTCTCAATTTACGCACTGTATTTCCTCCTATCACCATGCAGAAAGGCACACCCTATAACCCGAAATTATAAGATGTGCTCATTCGTTGTGTTCTCTATTTGCTGTCCTGTGTTATGACAGATTTCCAATGTCTTTGATCAATAATCCGGTATTTGGCGGACAATCGATATGAAGTGTTCCGTTTTCACAAGTGTACACTTTCGTTTCTAACGAATATCCACTGTAATCGGTCAGGATCACACTTGCCATGCGGCTCGTGTGAACCATTCCCAAACGCCAAACCGGAATATCCATATGTCTCGTATCGTTGCTCGTATTTAACACAACGACCACGCGTTCCTTGTCATCAAATCTACCATAACTGATACACTGATACTCTCCAAACAGGAACAAGATCGATCCGGTACGGAACACCTGATGTTCCTTGTGAATACGAATCAACTCTTTGTGGTATTCGATCAGATCACTGTCCTCTCTGCCCCAAGGATATGTTCTACGGCTGTCCGGATCCGTCCAGCCACACAATCCTGCCTCATCACCATAATAGATCGTAGGTGCTCCCGGCCAGGTCATCTGCACCAACACACCCATACGGAACAGATTCTTGTCAATGCCCTCATTTGCCGCCTCAGCACCTCTTGATGCAATACGGCCTACCTGATGATTCGTTCGCGTCAGGAAACGCGAATGATCGTGATTGGAAAGCTCATTCATTGCCACCTGTAACGACTGCGTATTAAAACGCGTCATATAATGGCGCATCGAACCGAAAAAGGCATCGGCGTTTCCAAGCAGATCCTGTCGGTATTCATCACTATGCTTCTCTACACCCGTCAAGAACCATGTCAACGGTTCCATAAAGGCATCGTAGTTCATGACCGTATCCCACTGGTCACCCTTCAGCCATTCTGTCGGATCTCCATAATGCTCCGCAAGCACGATCGCATTTGGATTCGCCTCTTTCACTGCCTTACGAAATTCTTTCCAAAAATAATGGTTGTATTCTGCAGTCTGACCCAGATCAGCCGCAACATCCAAACGCCATCCATCCACATTATAAGGCGGTGACACCCATTTCTTGGCAATCCTCAAAATATATTCAAACAGCTTTGGCGACTCCTCATAATTAAGCTTAGGTAAGGTGTCATGACCCCACCATCCATCGTAATGCGTATTATACGGCCACGCATCTTCTCTAAACTTGAAAAAGCTGCGGTAAGGGCTGTCGCCTGAAACAAAAGCACCTTTCTCATACTCCGCAGAGTCTTCATAAATACACTCACGGTCGAGCCATTTATTAAAAGAACCGCAATGGTTAAACACACCATCCAAAATGACTTTCATCCCTCTGGCATGTACCTGTTCCACAAACTCCGCAAACAACCGGTTACTTGCCTCCAGATTTTCCTTGTCTGTCACTCGGCAAATATAACGGGTTGCATCTTTATTCGGATAATTTCCATCCGAGATCTGCAAGTTACCTGCCTCATCTCTTTGGAGATTTTGTCCCTCGTTTTTCACGATCTTACCAAAATGCGGATCGATGTAATCATAATCCTGAATGTCATATTTGTGGTTGGAAGGCGATACAAAGATCGGATTCAAATAAATAACTTCAACACCCAGATCCTGCAAGTAATCAAGTTTCTGCATCACGCCTGCCAGATCTCCGCCATAAAACTGGCGCACATCCATCTCTCTTGGATACTGAAACCAATCCGTTACTTTATTCGTTCCCTCACCAATGTAAAAATATTCATCTGTCTCTACATCATTAGAAGTGTCTCCGTTGAAAAAACGGTCGACATATATCTGATAAAAAATAGCTCCCTTTGCCCAATCCGGCGTCGTGAAAGACGGTGTAATGGCAAAGTTGTAGTAGTTTTCGACACTACTGCATACTCCTACACTGTTGTAGTAGCATGTCATATGCCCGCTGTGTACTTCAAAATAATACTCTACCCGTTCCTCTCCCAAGGATACTTCCTGCTCATAATAATCAAACAGGCGATCATTAGAAACCTTTGGCATATCATATCGTGCATCGCCAAAGACAAGAACGACCTGATCCACATTCTCTCTTCCGGCACGAAAACGCAGTCTGACTGTCTCTCCAGCCTGTGGTTCCGGAGGAATCCGGTACGCACCCGTTCCATCGCTAAATAATGCCTGCGGATCAAATATTGTGGTCAGATTATCCATATAAAGCTGCACCTGCTGTGCCTCGGACATCTTATAAAATGGAACTCTCAAGTCCATATGTTTCTCCCTCTTTTCTACTACATTTGCTATTTTTCGTTACATCTCTTTCATGGATTTTTCCTTTGCCATCGCCAGTAATTGTTCTCTCTCATTCTTTTCCGGAGATTCCAATACCTGTTCCAGCAAATAGTCCAGAATTGTCCCGATCTGTGGTCCCGGTTTCATGGACAATTCCTCCATAATATCTCTTCCCGTCACTGCCATTTCCTTGACAGTCAGCGGTGGATTTTCCTGCTGCATTTTCACAAATTGCTCGTATACGGCATGAATCCGCTTTAGCTTATCCTCTGCCAACGCCGGATTTTGTGCTAAAACATCGGCAAACTGCACCAGACACAATAACGGCATCCTCTCCCTGCCAATACGGGCTGCCGCCTTGCGAAGTCCTTTTGGCGTCGGTGGGATCTGTTCATCGTGATGCAGGATGAGTGTTTTGACCAAATGCAAGGTGTCATTGTCAAAAGTGAGCCTGCGAAGGATCGCCCTTGCCATCTCAGCACTTTTTTGCGGATGACCGCGAAAATGACCGACTCCCTGCTCATCAATAGTCATGCATGACGGTTTTGCAACATCGTGTAATAACATTGTCACACATAATGTCAAATGTGTTTTTTTATCCAATGTCGCTGCGATCTGCTGTGCCAGCTGCACCGTTGGCTGTGGAAGCTCACCTTCCTGCCATTGCACCGTACCCAGACCAAAAAACAGATTCATAACACGAACACTGTAGAGACAATGTTCTCCTACTGTATAAATATGATGTGGATTTCGTTGTGCGACCTCCATCATTGCGTCAAATTCCGGCAAAAAATACTGCGTCATCCCGGTGCGGTATGCTTCCTGCAACCGTCCCGCCTCTTTGGCGATCAACAACTTGGACAGTTCGACACGGATTCGTTCTGCGCTAATATTTCGCAGATTTTGTGCACGAACCCGAATCGCATCCAGTGTTGCCTCATCAATGCGAAACCCCAGCTGTCCCGAAAAACGGACAGATCGTAACATCCGCAACGCATCCTCGTCAAAGCGCTGACCCGGATCTCCCACACAACGGATCACTTTCTCCTGCAGATCCTTCACACCTTCAAATTCATCTACCATACCGGTATTCGGATTGTATGCCATCGCATTGATCGTAAAATCCCGTCTTTGCAGATCTGCCGTCAGATCCGCCGTAAATTCTACCTGCTTTGGATGGCGGTTGTCCTCATACTCCCCGTCGATCCGATAGGTCGTAACTTCATAGCCGACATGATCGATCATGACCGTGACCGTGCCATGCTGGATTCCGGTATCAATCGTTTTTCGAAAAATCTGTTTGATCTCTAAAGGCTTGGCTGAAGTAGTAATGTCCCAATCTTCCGGTGTGCGGTCAAGCAGCGTGTCTCTGACACAGCCTCCCACTGCATAGGCTTCATATCCATGTGTCTCCAAGGTATGAATGATCGTTTCCACCGCTTGTGGCATCTTTATTTGCATCAGCCTTGCCTCCTTTCTAATCTAACGAGACGCTTTTATCCTCTCGCCAGACCACTATCCTTGTTATTTTTCGTTGGACAGCAAATTTACATCCATATAAATTTATTGTGCATCCAACAGATCAGACAATTCATCCTCTGACATTCCATCGTAGAGATCAGCGCTCTCATCGCTGGCATCACCATAAGCATCATCTGTTGTTCCGTCAAAGGTATATTCGTCTGTTCCACCCATTGCACCTAACAGATAACTGGAAAGATCTACACCGCAAGTATCTTTCAAATTGTTTATGAATGTGATCAGATCAAGCTGACTGACATACTGTGTGATCGCATCCTCATCTGCAAAGTCACAAATGCTTGCATCTGCTGCCGGTGCCTCTACCTTTGGATCTTCTCCTTCACCCGACTGAATTGCCACGGTCAGCATAGAAGCCTTACCGGATAATAACTCGATCTTTGTATCAGCCTGGTCTTTCTTATTATCTAAAGTACATTTTACAGAGTAAAGATCTGCACCCTCTACTGTCTTATTGCTCAGTACGATCTCTCCCTGGCACTCGCCATCATCCAATGCCTTCTCATCCAGATCCTTGATCTCTATCACTAACATATCATCACCAAAGATAGCAAGTGAATCTTCATCGTTCAAAGAAGTATCTGTATTCAAATGATAAGTTGCATTGATCTTACCGGACTTCACAGAACCTTTTCCGGTCAAAGTAACATAAGTCACACCATCTACTTCAAATGTGATCTCCTGTGCAAACTGGTTGCCTTTTCTTGGAGACATCACAGAAAGTGACATATTATTGCTTCCTACCGTTACATCCATCGTTCTTCCCACAATGTTGCCGGAATTGTCTACATACAATTCCATTCCGAGATCCAAAGCATCCTCACCATCATCTGAGTTGTCAGACTTTTTGAGTGTATCTACTTCTGACTTTGTCTCCTCGATCGCAGACTTAAACTCTGTATACAAAGAATCATCAATATTCTTTAATGCCTTTTCAATGTTTTTGTCTTTGTTTAATGCATCCACAACATCTGCTACCGTATCAAACTGTGCATCTGTATCGCTGGATACTTTCAATCTGGTATATTTTCCTTCGATACCATCGACTTTCACTGTCTTCGTATCTCTTTTTACCTTAGAAACATTGTCGTATACAATGTCACTGTATTTTGTCAATGTCTCTTCCACAGCCTTTGCACTAGGCAGATACTTACTGCTGTTCTGTGCAACATCATACAGCTTACCGGTATCCATGCCGGACTGTGTAAAAATTGTGGAATAATCCAGATAAGTCTTAGACAACTCAGGAATCTGCATATACATCTTACCGGAAGCATAATCCAAATATGTAGTATAGGATAATGCATCTTTTCCGTTTGCTCTGATCACAGCTTTGCCTGTCATAACTTTATCTTTCATCTTTGCATTACTTTCGATCTCTAAGCTTTCCAGACCGATAGAAGATAACATAGGCTTTAAGGCATCTCCTGCCTCTACTTTGATCACTGCCTTTTTCTGCTCATCTTTTGCGGTCAGATTGTCTAATACCGCATCATATTTTTTGCTGAAAGCAGACACTGCTTCATCTCTGTTTTTCTTCTCTACATAACGATAATACTTTTCAGGGCTGCTAAATTTGCTGCGGAAAAAGTTTCCCACACGATCTGCATTCGCTGCTCCGGCAACACCTGCTACCGCCAATACCGCAATGATAATGATCAATGCCAATTTCTTCTTGCCAAACTTTTTCTTTCCATCCGGTGCATTTGCAGCCGTCTCCATAACCTCTTCGTTTGTCTGTGTGTTTGTTTCCATTGTTTCCTCCTTCATAGGTTTTTACTTTTTTTCATACCCTAAAGAACCACTTCGATTCCCCTCATCATTTCCTCATATATTGTAAAGGCTGCTCATAACTGTTCATACGCCATGATTCCACCCTTTTACACTGTTTTGCCCTGCTTATACAATGCCTTCCTTTTGCAGTTCCTGATACATTTTCGTCAATGCTTTTCCTCGATGACTCACTTTATTTTTCTGCTCCGGTGTCAACTCCGCTGTCGTGCATCCAAATTCCGGCACATAGAAGATAGGATCGTATCCAAAACCATTTTCTCCCTTTTCCTCGTAGCCGATCCTGCCCTCGATCACACCGCGAACGGTGATCGTTCTTCCATCCGGAAAGGCACAGGCGATCGCGCAGACAAATCTTGCCGTACGCTGCTCATCCGGTACTCCCTCCAACAAAGAAATAATGTGATTATTCTTAATGCGGTAGGAAGTGTCCTCTCCCAAATATCTGGCGGAATAGATTCCCGGCTCACCATTCAGGTAATCCACCTCCAGACCGGAATCATCTGCCAATACCATCTGTCCGGTGAGATCCGAGATCGTACGCGCTTTGATAATCGCATTTTCTTCAAAGGTTGTGCCATCTTCAACAATCTCTACATCCTGCAGATTCTCATCTTTCAGAGAAGCAAAGGTAATGCCCTCTCCTTGCAGGATCTGACGGATCTCGTCCATCTTTCCTTCATTTCCTGTCGCAACAATTATCTTTTTCATATCTATCTTTGTTCCTTTCCATCATTGTTCCAGCTGCAACGCCTCCAGCACTGCATCATAGATTCCCTGTGCGATCTTCTTTCGTCCGCGTTCCTTGCTCATATACTTCATATCCGAAGCATTGGTCATATACCCGACCTCTACGATACTCGCAGGCACCTTTGCGTGGTGCATCAGATACAAACCTTCTCTGGCAACTAAGCCGCGCTTTTTGCGTCCCGTCTGCTTGACAACATTTTGTAATAAAAGCTTTGCCAGCTTTTTATTCGATAACGATCCGGTCTTCCTTTTGGAATACAGACATTCGATGCCCTGCGCAGAAGTATCTCCATAATCCGAAGCATTACAGTGTACGCTGACCAACAGATCTGCCTGCAGCGAATTGGCAAGCTCCACCCTTTTCTTCTTGGTGACTTCCTTGTCCTGCAATCTGGTATAGTAGACTTTTACCCTGCCGTCCTGCTCAAACAGCTGCCGTAAAAGTTCCACAATAGCACTTGTATAATCTTTCTCTTCATGTCTGCCATCCACACTGGATGTTCCCTCATCGTCACCGCCGTGTCCGGCATCCAAAACGATGATCTTATCATATAATTTTCTTGGATCCTGTAATGTCACATAGTACGCATCTTCTGTCTCGTACAAAGCTGCTTCCGTCACCGTACGAAGCACCCAGCGATACTGCACGGTGTAAGTCTTCTTCCCGGCTTCCTGCTTGGCAGTAACCTCCATCTTGCGAAACAGATCTCCTGCATCTTTCTTTTGTACTTTTCCAATGCGTACCGTTCCATGATAAGTGCGGGATATCCCGTTCAGATCCACCTGCGCACTCTGCGCACCTTTGACCTCCAGAACCAGTGTCTTATCGACATAATCATTCGACAGATAAAGCTTTCCTCCCTCTGCCGTCTGCTTTTGTATCTGAATATAGTCTCCCTGCAAATCCGCGATCTCCTTCGTCTCTGTTGGCTCCGCTGTGCTGACCGGAGGAGTAATATCCGGCACTGCAGGCTCCTGTTCCTTCTCCGCATCCGCCATCGCCGTGTTCGTACTCTGCCTGAATACATCACCGGAAAACCCAATGCACAAAACCACCAAAAACAAAAACAAGGAAATACATTGACCCGTCAGCCTTCTCCACTGCTTTATCTCCATAAGCTCCTCACCGGGACTTCCCACTTTAAAACTCAAAACCTATTGTCATAATACGTATTATGTGAAGAGAATTTTTCATTTTGCAGCATCTG
>JALEPA010000170.1 GCA_022766515.1 Lachnospiraceae bacterium
CTTGAATGTCCTCTTCATCTATTGTCTGTTTTCCATATGGTATATACATTATGATCTTCCTTTCTTATTGTACATCTGCGAATCCATTCGGATGACTTTGCTGCCATTTCCAAGCATCTGCGCACATTTCTAAAATATCACACTCCGCTTTCCAGCCCAACTCACGCTCTGCTTTTGACGGATCACAATAACAAGCTGCAATGTCTCCTGCCCTGCGCGGTTCAAAAGTATAAGCGATCTTGACGCCTGTTGCCTGCTCAAAATTACGAACCACATCTAACACACTGCACCCGGTTCCTGTCCCCAGATTGTAAATCGCAAGTCCATCCTTCTTTTGAATCTTCTCCAATGCCTTTACATGGCCTCTTGCAAGATCCATGACATGAATATAATCCCTGATGCAGGTTCCATCCGGTGTATCATAATCGTTGCCAAAAATCCCTAAATGATCTCTCATCCCTGCTGCGACCTGGGTAATATATGGCATAAGGTTATTCGGTATTCCATTTGGATTTTCCCCGATCATACCACTCTTGTGTGCACCGATCGGATTAAAATAACGAAGCAGCAAAATATTCCAAGAAGGATCCGCACGGTAAATGTCCATCAAGATCTGTTCAATCATCGACTTCGTCCATCCATACGGGTTCGTACAGATCCCCTTTGGGCACTCCTCCGTGATCGGCACAAATGCCGGGTTGCCATATACTGCTGCCGAGGATGAAAAAATCATATTTTTTACTTGATATTTTCCCATCACACGCATCAGACATAAAGTACCTGATATATTGTTGTCATAATATTCCAACGGCTTGACAACGGACTCTCCCACCGCCTTTAATCCTGCAAAATGAATACAGCAGTCAATCGTGTGCTCTTCAAAGATCCGCTGCAATACTGTTTCATCTGCAATATCTCCATTATAAAATTGTAACTTTTTCCCAGTGATCAGCTCCACATTGTGTAACGCCTGCTCGTTGGCATTGTAAAGGTTGTCAATGACGATCACCTCATGTCCTGCCTCAAGAAGTTCCACACAAGTATGTGTCCCGATATATCCTGCTCCTCCTGTTACTAATATCTTCATACTTTCCTCGTTTCTACGCAACATTATTGCTTAATCTTTTGTGCCCTAAATAATTTTATTTTATCTTTATTGCGTCTTTCCTGTTGGATTCTGAGACAATATAATGCGGTCTATGTTTTGTCTCTAAGTACATTTTTGCCAAATATTGTCCAATAATCCCCAGAAAGAACAATTGCAACCCACCAATAAATACGATGACACATACGGTTGAAGCCCATCCTGCAACGGAATCTCCCCATACGAGTCTCCGCACTATAATACCAATTAATACCAAAAATGAGCATAATGTCATACCCATTCCACACCAAGATGACAAGCTAAGTGGTACAGAAGAAAAATTAATAATACCATCTATGGCATATTTGAACAATTTCCAAAAACTCCACTTAGTTTCTCCTGCCACTCTTTCAACATTCTCATAAGGCATCCAATATGTTTTAAATCCAATCCATCCAAAAATTCCCTTAGAAAAACGATTGCACTCTCCCATTTCCACAATGGCATCCACCATAGCTCGTGTCATTAAGCGAAAATCTCTTGCTCCATCTACAATATCGGCATCAGAGATTTTGTTGATCAACTGATAAAACTTTCTAGCAAACCAACTTCGTATTGGTGGTTCTCCCTTGCGATTTACCCTTCTGGTTGCTACACTATCGTATCCCTGCTCTTGAATAATATCCAACATTTCCGGCAATAACGAAGGGGGATCCTGCAAATCCGCATCCATCACTGCTATATAATCACCAACCGCATTGCAAAAGCCTGCATACATTGCGGCTTCTTTTCCAAAATTTCTTGATAAGGATAAATACGCAACATTGTCATCAGATGATGCTAACTGCTTCATCACATCTAAAGTTTGATCTTTCGATCCATCGTTCACCAATATTATTTCATAGGAAACTTTCATATCATTCAATACTCGTACCGCCTCCTTGTAAAAAAGTGGTAACGCCTCCTGCTCGTTATAACATGGTACAATAATTGATATCTTACTCATTTGTATTCCCCTTTACTTTTTTGTTTTTCTTTCTTCTATCAAATGCAAAAGCAACTAAATAACCGCTCCAACATATGATTGAAATCACTCCACCGGCAACAAAATATGGATTGGAATACTGCAAATGAACTTTGTTTGTACCTGCTGTTACCTTCACTGCCATAAACGAGCCGTCCGCACGCTGTATTTCCGCTTCTTTGCCGTTTACTGTGGCTTTCCACCCCGCCTTATATGGTAATACCAGCACAAGCATAGAGTCCTTTTCTGCCTCAACAGACGCATCCAAACAATTTGTCCCAAGCTTTATATCTTCTACCACATGTTTCTGTCGTTGCTTCATATCTCTTTCATAGTCAGACATTGGCTGACAGACCACCGACAATTTATCAAAAGTAAAAATCCCTCTCTGTTGAAAGGTTAGTTTAATCTTGTTTTTTGCCGTGTCACTATAACCCATATTTAGCAAAAAGTTAGATTTACCACTGTAAAATTGACTTGTCTTGCCATAAACAGTCAAAGCACACTTTGCTTGATCTGCAGAAGCGGACACAACTGCCGATGACGGAGTTGCATATAACTTAGAATTGTTAATCTCTCTCTGTTCTTCATAACTTAACTTTGCAATTTGTTGCTTTGTATAATTATCTGCCTTTCGTGTACCCTCATATTGCAAATTATCAAAAACCACATAACATTCACTTTGCTCCATACCTTCAAATGACAGTTCCAGTTCAGCTCCCGGATCCGTAACTCGAATGGTATCACCTTCAATCTTCAACCCTTTTATATTTTTAATTTGATACTTACATTCTCTATCACCAAAAGACAGCTCTGCATGTGCTAATCCATTATCATTGTCTGTTACTACTCCCTGTAGCAAGGCTTGTTGCTTCTGCATAACACTCATCTTCTCATAAGTTGATTCATCTATCCATTGATCACTTGTAAATGCCATTCCTGTCGTATATCGAGAAGTATATACCTCATATCCTTTTTCTCTTTTCACCAGATGATCATAACCATAAGGAAGATTACCATTGTCCCCTTGCTTAATGACAAAATATTGCACACCCATAAGCGCATCCAAATAAGTACGATGTTGTAAGTTTTCATTGATAAATTCATATGTATTATTTAAATACATTTCACTCATAATACTACTAACGCTCTTAGAACATGTAGAATAATACAAAGAGGTTCCTTTTTGTCCTAAAATCATTGGCGTATTACGATATTTACCTGGTAACCCCTCTGTGTCAAATCTGGCTCCCTCATTTTCACCTTTGGATACTAAGCTCGCTGGCGTATTAGTTGAAATTTCATTAATTGCTTCATTCTTTTCCAAGAAATCCTTCACTAAATTATCATCGCTTGGAGAATATGTAAAAAAAGCATTAGATAATATCATTGCACAAACCATAAGTAATGCAATTACCTTATTGCATAAATTTAAAGCCTTGATTCTGTATGATAACAAGACTGCAATTACTACTCCAAAACTACCCACTGCTATTAAATTGCGATTTGTTCTTAAGCAATCAAAAAACATAATGCAAGCAAAAAGCAACAAATTAACAACTACAAGTATTCTCACTTCTTTGTTTGTTAAATCAAACAATTTTGGCAAAATTATTGTTACAATCAGCGATACCACAAAATCCATTGCAAATATATAACGGTTAGTTGAATATCCCATACCATTAAACAATGAACCAATATACGGAATGCACAAAAAAATCACCAGCATAAAAAAAGCATTTCGCAAATATTTATAATTCTCATCTGCATTTTTCGTTAATGACCTCTTTACTAACACTATCACAGCAATAAGTGCTAACGCAGTATAACCCATTCGTTCATAATATATCCCAATAGTTGATGTCATAAAACTTGTTGTTAATTTCAAATAATAATATGGCTCATATAATAATTT
Source organism: Lachnospiraceae bacterium (assembly GCA_022766515.1). Classification (GTDB taxonomy): domain Bacteria; phylum Bacillota; class Clostridia; order Lachnospirales; family Lachnospiraceae; genus Butyribacter. The sequence continues at coordinate 4,024 of JALEPA010000170.1, forward strand.
TACATCAGCTCCCTCTGACACTCTGGATATCGACAAAATATTAACAAGTGCTGGAAAAAATAGCACAAAAGACATTCCGATTCCACAAATAGAATATATTAAAAAACTAAGAATTTCGTGTACAGTTTCTTTTAATATAATCTTATCATGAACCATGAAATATCTGTAAATCGTGTAGATCACTATTATCAAACAAATCATATAAAAAAAATAAAAATTGGACAAAGCCGCTAATGCAATCATAAAAATATACTGCAATTTTCCACCCTTTTTATTTAATATCTTATCAATTGCCATAAATATCAACGGCAACCAAATTAAAGGATTGGTGAAGTATGGGTGTATAATAGCAGAAAAAAGTGTGGTTCCCGAAAACACATAAATAATAGTTCCCACTAATGTATACATAGAACAATAATTATGATATCTACAATATAATGAGAAACTAATTCCTGCCATAAATATACGAAAAATAATCATTGCATCATACATTATCTCGGCATTGTTCATTGAAACAAATATTGACATAAATGAAAAAGGATCTCCCATCACATAATAACTCATTGTATTGATTATATCATCTCCAAATCCTATGTTATAATCAAACATTGGGATAGATGACAATGAATGCTCTACAAAAACACTATATAATATATTGCGCAAATATCTCCCGTAATACGCAAAAAAAGTGTAATGCTGAGTCAAACCATCACGAGCTGTATCTACAAAGGACTTTCCTGTTCTTATAAAATACCAGTACACACCCACGCAAAGTATAGAAAAAACCAGAGTATACATAGTATAATACACTCTGCTTTCCACATAATCCTCATTTATTTTTGTAAGTATTTTTTTCCATTTTGTCTTCATCTATGTTCTCCCTAAAGCTCAAAAGCATATTTACATTGTGTCATGGTACAAAATTTTACAACTATACCTACAAAATAGTATCATATTTTTCGTTCACGCACAACATCCCCTCGTTGAAACGCTTCATTCCTTGCCATCGCTGGCATTCTATGATATTATTAAGTTTGTTGCGTTTTCCAGCAGTTATTAAGAAGAAAGAGAGTTATAGAAAACTATGTGCAAAGATTGGAAGCTGGTTTTTAAAAAAAACATTGCTGTATTATTACAGCGGTTGCTTTATTGGATTCCATTAAAGTGCAATCGTATCATGTTCTATGCACATAATCGGCAGGGGATAGTGGATAACCCTGCTTTTCTACTACGCTATCTACAACAGTATTTTCCAGATCATTACGAACTGTTATGGATCACTACTGCGCCCGATAGTTGTACTCCTCTTCCTAATGTCAAAATTGTTGGGCGGCGAAGTTTGCAATATTTTCGGTATTATATTCGCACGAAAATATATATATCCAATGATATGATTGACGAATGGCTCATTAAAAAGAAGGGACAGATCTACCTGACTACTTGGCATGGTGGCGGTGCCTATAAACAGATTGGAAAGCAGGTATGCTCTGAAGATTCCGAATTTATCAAAAACTATGATAAACTATATAATCGTCTGG
>JALEPA010000174.1 GCA_022766515.1 Lachnospiraceae bacterium
GAAGGAAGTTGTAACAATTCTTCGTGCTGTTCATAAGTACAAAGATTCCAGAGAGCAGTTCGAGCAGAGAACTCACAAGAGACTGATTGATGTAATGGCACCAACTCAGAAGACAGTTGAGGCACTTACAAAAATGGAAATGCCATCTGGCGTAGCTGTTAAATTGGTCATGAAAGAGAAATAAGATTCTCTTAAAATTTGATAGTCCTTAGGGTTTATATAAAGTAGATAGCGAAAAGAGATACTCTTAGAGCATCATAAGTTTTTGGTTTACGAACTTCCAACTTATAGACCATCTAGGATGATTCCGGTAGACATCGGAATCCGCTGTAGATTTATAGGAGGTGCAACATTATGAAGAAAGCTATTTTAGCTACGAAGGTCGGAATGACACAGATCTTCAACGAGAACGGAGTACTTACTCCAGTCACTGTACTTCAGGCAGGTCCTTGCTATGTAACACAGGTAAAGACAGTCGATAATGATGGTTACAGTGCAGTGCAGGTAGGATTTGTTGATAAGAAAGACAAGATTATCACAAAAGATTCTACAGGCAAGAAAGAAGTAAAGAGAGCTCATGGCGTTAATAAGCCACTGCAGGGACATTTTGCAAAAGCAGGTGTATCCGGCAAGAGATATCTGAAGGAATTTAAGTTTGAGAACGCTGAGGAGTACACACTTGGTCAGGAGATCAAAGCAGACATCTTTGAAGCAGGCGATAAGATCGATGCAACAGGAACAACCAAGGGTAAAGGATTCCAGGGTGCTATCAAGAGACATGGTCTTCACAGAGGACCTATGGGACATGGTTCTAAGTTCCACAGACATGCAGGTTCCAATGGTGCTTGTTCTGATCCTAGCCGCGTATTCAAGGGCAAGAAGATGCCTGGTCAGATGGGTGGCGTACAGAGAACAATCCAGAATCTGGAAGTTGTCAGAGTGGATGCTGAGCAGAACCTGATTCTTGTAAAGGGTGCTGTTCCAGGACCAAAGAAGGCTTGTGTAGTAATCAAGGAAAGCGTAAAGGCTAACTAATTCTTTTGGAAAGGAGGAACACACAGATGGCTAACGTATCTGTTTATAATATGGAAGGCAGCGAAGTTGAGAAGATGGACCTCAACGATAATGTATTTGCTGTTGAAGTAAATGAGCATTTAATGCATATGGCTGTTGTATTACAGCTTGCAAATAAGCGTCAGGGTACACAGAAAGCTAAGACTCGTTCTGAAGTACGCGGCGGTGGAAGAAAACCTTGGAGACAGAAGGGAACTGGTCATGCAAGACAGGGTTCTATCCGTGCTCCACAGTGGACAGGCGGTGGAGTTGTATTTGCTCCAACACCAAGAGATTACTCTTTCAAGATGAACAAGAAGGAGAAGGCTGGAGCAATCAAGTCTGCTCTTACATCTAGAGTAAACGAAGAGAAATTCGTAGTTTTGGATTCTCTTAAATTTGATGAGATTAAGACAAAGAAAATGGCTGGTGTGCTTGATGCATTGAAGGTAAACAAAGCATTGGTTGTTCTTGATGGAGATAATGACAATGTAGCATTGTCTGCAAGAAACATTGCTGGTGTTCGTGCTGTAGCGGTAAATGCGATCAATGTGTATGATATCTTGAAATATGATACCGTTGTGATCACAAAGGCAGCAGTCGCTAAGATTGAGGAGGTGTACGCATAATGGCAGATTTGAAGTATTATGATATTATCCAGAAGCCAATCATCACAGAGAAATCTATGACAGCTATGGAAGAGAAGAAGTACACATTTGCAGTACACACAGATGCAACAAAGGCTCAGATCAAAGAAGCTGTTGAGAAGCTCTTTGAGGGAACAAAGGTTGCTAAGGTCAACACAATGAACCTTGATGGAAAGACTCGTCGTCGTGGAAGAACAGTTGGTAAGACAGCTAAGTCTAAGAAGGCGATCGTTAAGTTGACAGAGGACTCCAAAGATATTGAAATCTTTGAAGGATTATAAGATTTGAAGGTTGAGTGATTTCAAAATCTTCGAGGGATTATAAAATATAAGGATTGAGTCCGATTAAAATTGTGTAAATCCTGTAAGGAAAACCTATCTTACAGGTCATATTGATAAAGGATATGAGAAAGGAGAAACGAAATGGGAATTAAGACATTTAACCCATATACCCCGTCCAGAAGACAGATGTCCGTTCTTGACAAGGCAGAGGTAACAGCAGCAAAGCCTGAGAAGTCTTTGACAGTATCTCTTAAGAAGAACGCAGGACGTAATGCACAGGGTAAGATTACAGTAAGACATCGTGGTGGTGGTTCTAGAAGAAAATACAGAATCATCGATTTCAAGAGAAACAAGGATGGTGTTCCTGCTACAGTTAAGAGCATCGAGTACGATCCAAACAGAACAGCTAATATCGCACTGGTTGCTTATGCAGACGGTGAGAAGAAATATATCTTAGCTCCAGAAGGACTTAAAGTTGGTCAGAAGATCATGAACGGTCCTGAGGCAGAGATCGCAGTTGGAAACTGCTTACCATTGGAGAACATTCCAGTAGGTACACAGATCCACAACATCGAGCTTCATCCTGGTAAGGGCGGACAGATGGTTCGTTCTGCCGGTAACAGTGCACAGCTCATGGCTAAAGAAGGTAAGTATGCAACACTTCGTCTTCCTTCTGGCGAGATGAGAATGGTACCTATCGTATGCCGTGCAACAGTTGGTGTTATCGGAAACGGTGAGCACGCACTGGTCAACATCGGTAAAGCTGGTCGTAAGCGTAACATGGGTATCAGACCTACAGTTCGCGGTTCCGTAATGAACCCTAATGACCATCCACACGGTGGTGGTGAAGGTAAGACAGGTATCGGTCGTCCGGGTCCATGCACTCCTTGGGGTAAACCTGCTCTTGGCTTGAAGACACGCAAGAAGAATAAGCAGTCAAATAAGATGATCGTAAGAAGAAGAGATGGTAAGGCGTTGGCAAAATAATCCACGCTGAATGTTCATAGGCAATCCTGTGAACGCGATCGCTTCTGTAAGAGTTGGAATAGCCGATAACAGATCGGCAGAATGGAGGATACAATGGCACGTTCATTAAAGAAAGGACCTTTCGCTGACAAGAGCCTTCTTAAGAAGGTAGATGCTCAGGTAGCATCCGGCGACAAGCAGGTCATTAAGACATGGTCTCGTCGTTCCACTATTTTCCCATCTTTCGTAGGTTTAACATTCGCAGTACATGACGGAAGAAGACATGTGCCTGTATATGTTACAGAGGATATGGTTGGACACAAGCTCGGTGAGTTCGTTTCTACAAGAACTTACAGAGGTCACGGAAAAGACGAGAAGAAGGGCAGATAATAAAGAGGTAAGTGCTTTCTGAGGTTCTGAATGGTAACTTCAGAAAGCGTAAGTTTACCAAAGTCGATAAATGAACCACCCGGTTCGGTGGTAACAATCGAACATCTGCAAAGAGCAAATATGCAGCCAAGAGCTGCTGACAATGATACAGATATTTGAAAGGAGGCTTCCATCATGGCAAAGGGACATAGATCTCAAATTAAGAGAGAGAGAAATGAGAACCAGAAAGACACCAGACCTTCAGCTAAGTTATCTTACGCTAGAGTTTCTGTACAGAAGGCCTGCTATGTGTTAGATGCCATCAGAGGCAAAGATGTAGAGACAGCAATCGGTATTTTATCATACAACCCAAGATATGCGTCTAGCATCATTTTGAAGTTATTACAGTCCGCAGTTGCAAATGCGGAGAACAACAACGGTATGAATCCAGCAGATTTGTACATTGAAGAGTGTTTCGCAAACAAAGGACCGACAATGAAGAGAATTAGACCTAGAGCGCAGGGTAGAGCATACCGTATCGAGAAGAGAATGAGTCATATCACAATCATTCTGAACGAGCGCTAATTTGTAAGAGGTCTATGAAAGGAGATTAAAATGGGACAGAAAGTTAATCCTCATGGTTTAAGAGTCGGCGTTATCAGTGACTGGGATTCCAATTGGTTTGCAGAGGATAAATTTGCAGACTATCTTGTAGAAGATTACAAGATCAGAGAGTTCGTAAAGAAGAAACTTTACAGCGCTGGCATCTCAAAGATTGAAATTGAGAGACCTACTGATAAGGTCAGAGTTATTATTCATACAGCAAAGCCTGGATTCGTAATTGGTAAGGGTGGTGCAGAGATCGAGAACTTAAAGAAAGAGCTTTTGAAAGTTCTTGACCGCAAGGTAGCACTTGATATCAAGATCATGGACATCAAGAATCCTGACAAACATGCTCAGTTAGTAGCTGAGAACATTGCACAGCAGTTAGAGAACCGTGTATCCTTCCGTCGTGCTATGAAGTCTGCAATGAGCAGAACATTAAAGACAGGTGCTAAGGGTATCAAGGCTGCATGTTCTGGTCGTCTTGGTGGTGCTGATATGGCTCGTACAGAGTTCTACAGCGAGGGAAATATTCCTCTTCAGACATTGCGTGCTGATATTGATTATGGTTTTGCTGAGGCAGACACAACTTATGGTAAAATTGGTGTAAAGGTATGGGTATACAATGGCGAAGTACTTCCAACCAAGAACAATTCTAAAAAGGAAGGGAGCGATAAATAATGTTAATGCCAAAGAGAGTTAAACATCGTAAGCAGTTCCGTGGTA
>JALEPA010000201.1 GCA_022766515.1 Lachnospiraceae bacterium
GGATCATAGAAGTCATTAACCTCAAATCCAACTTGATACCGCTGTGCTAACTGCTTGTACCTGTGCAAGTCCTCTGCCAGCGATACGATCAAAAAATCCCCCATATTCTGCTCCCATTCCAAAAATGTCATAAATCTGCAATGCCAAAGAATGAAGTCTCCAGCCTGGCAGACGCTAGTTTTTCTTTGACGCTCATTATACCATATATTCCATATAAATACTATGATGTCTTTTGGCGGATTACGAATCAAAAAATTTTAAAACAAAAAACGAGGGTCGCCAAAGCAACCCTCGAATCCCTTCTCTACTGCTCCATTTGCTTTCCAAGAAAGTTAGCAGCCGTTCCCGCCAATTTACTCTCCGTTTCTCCAAAATTAGCGGTACTGCTTTTCCCTATCAGGACAACAGCCCCAACGGCATCTCCCTCACAGATGATCGGTGCGACCGCCTCCCAGGCAAAAGGCTCTTTCTCACCAACGATCGAACAATACCCCTCTTCGAGTGCGGACGCCGTAACAGCCTCTCTACCGTCAATATGCTCCTCTAACTGCCTGCTAATACTTTGACCGAGTAATTCTCTGCGTCCGCTTCCCGATGCAGCAATGATATTCTCTCTATCCGCAATCGCCACCACACATCCTGATGTCTGCGCCAAGGCATCGGCATACTTCCCTGCAAAGCTGCGCATATCTTCCATTGTAGAATATTTTTTTAATACGATACCGCCTTCTTGATCGGTGAAAATTTCCAAAGGATCTCCCTCACGGATCCGCAATGTTCTGCGAATTTCCTTAGGTATAACAACCCTGCCTAAATCATCGATCCTGCGCGTAATACCTGTTGCTTTCATGCTATTTTTTCCTCCAATGCCATATTTTACTTGTTAGCCTTGAAGTTAGTATGTGGAAAAAACGGGGATTTATACGGTAGCATTTTTCGCTTTTTTTGCCTTTCTTCGCTTACGCCACATCACGACAATGCCACCTGCCAAAACCACATAAAATGCTACTGTAGCAACCCGATATGCCATCTTGTATTTGGACCATTTTGCTGAATTATGCTGCCACCGCTTATTGCGTTTTGTAATCGCATCGCCCGATAGTTTTTGATTTTTAGGAAAATCGACAAAGCGCTCATAGCGTTTTGTAAAATAATACGGATGCCCCAAAATTTGATTGTCTCCCCAAAAATCTTCCGGAGTCCACAGATCATAGAGGAACATATAATTTCCGATATGTATGCCAATCCATTCCGTCGGCATAAAAACGACTGTTCCAAAAATTGATAGATACCCACGATCAGCATGATCTGTATCCTCCACATTGTTTACTCGAGGGAAATAAGATCTTCCACTTGGAGGAGCATAGGAATGTCCTGCTACATCTGTATAGCCTTTTCCTCCTTTTAAGAAGGCAAAATAACCACCCTGATCACAGCTGCCTTCATGCACATAATATAAACCATGCAGTGTTATGCTGTTATATACTAAGAACATGACTATCACAACAGCAAGAATATAATATCTTTTTTTGAGTTTCTTTAGTTTTTGTAATATTCGTTTCATTAACTCCCTCCTTACGCTTTGTTGAAAAAATCGTGGTTTCCGCTTTATTCCCCTACCAATCCGGCAAGTACCCTGCGCAATTCCTTCACTCGGATCGGTTTTGGCACATGTCCATTCATTCCGGCATCAAGTGCCGCCTTTTTATCTTCCTCAAACGCATTCGCTGTCACAGCTACGATCGGAAGATTCGCAAAATATTCTCCCGGCAGATCACGGATCTGTCTCGCCGCCTCATAACCATTTAATTTTGGCATCTGAATATCCATCAGAACGAGATCATACCGTACATCCCCGGATTGTTTGATTTTTTCTACGGCAATCTCGCCATCTTCTGCCTCTTCAATGATGCAGCCCTGTTCACTCAAAATCTCACATGAAATCTCGCGGTTCAGTGCATTATCATCGACAAGCAGCACCCGTTTCCCCTCCAGATTTCCTTCCTCTTCATCCAAAGGCTCCTGTGTCTGCAGGTCTGCCTCCGTTCCAATTTTCAAATGGAAAGTCGCCACAAATTCAGATCCCTTACCAAGCTCACTCGTGCAATAGATCTCTCCACCCATCTGTTCCACCAGACGCTTTGCGATGGCAAGTCCCAGTCCTGATCCCTCTACACCTGTCACATCGCTTTCCCGTTCTTTCTCAAACGACTCGAAAGCGCGTTTACAAAACTCCTCACTCATCCCGATTCCGGTATCTTTCACCCGACATTCATAGGTCGCGATTCCATCCTTTGATGCTGTCTGTCGAACAGAATAAGTGATCTTGCCACCTTCCGGTGTATACTTGATCGCATTGCTGATCAGGTTCAATTCGATCTGATTCACACGCAACAGATCATAAAAAGCAATCTCATCCTGAACATCGCATTGCACTTCCACAATCTGATTTTTCTTACTGGCATCTGCCAAAAAAATACATTCCACATTTTTGATCGTTGACGGAATATGATGTGCCTGAACATCCATCTCCAGCTTACCACTTTCAATGCGCGCCATATCAAGAACCGCATTGATCAATCGCAGCAAATGCTCTCCCGAAATGTTCAGCTTCTTCAAGCAATCTATCACGCGTTCCGGATCGTCAATATGTTTTTCCGCCATTGCGGAAAATCCCATGATTGCATTCATCGGTGTACGAATATCATGTGACATATTAAACAGAAAAATACTTTTTGCCCGGTTAGCACTTTCCGCTTCATTTTTGGCATTTTCCAACTCGATCGTCTGCTTGATCTCTTCATCCACACAACGCGTCATAGAAATACAGCAAATATCACCTACAGCATTTTCCATTAAAATATTGCGTGTTTCCATCCAGTGTGTCTTCCCATCATCACCGGTTTGGCGAATACGGACCAGAAGTTCTCTTTTTCCCTCGCGATACGCTGCAATCTGAGCCTCCCTGCTCATTTCACTGACCAATCTGTCATAGTCTTCCTTGTTTGTGATTGCCTCCTGCAGTTGCTCCATCATCTGGTCAAATGTTATATCTTCCATTTTGCCAAAATTGACAATTCCCGCATTGTATACCGTATGCGCGATATTCTCCTTTTCCATTTCGGTAATATCTCGAATACCCACGAGCATATGATCTTCCTGTTCTTCCTCATGATAAATGGCAAATTTGGCCTGCAATCTGCGCACATCCCCATCGATCAAAGCGTCATATTCGATAAAGAAATCCTTCTGCTTCTGTAATAATTTTTTCAAAAGTTCCAAACGAGTTGCGCAAAGAAAAGTATCGCGATCCTTTTCACAAACATAGGTATTCGCATAGGTTTCAATACAGTGTGTATAATCATAATTTCCCTTAGCCCAATCGCCAAGATCTCTGCCACCGTGCATCGGAAATTGTTCCTCGATCTCCGTCTCCAAATTCACATCGATCAGACAGATATAATCATCTGATACATTCTGCAAAAGTGAGGTCACCTTGTCTCGATTGCTCTTCTCTCGATCCAATCTCTTTTTTCGTTTGATCAGGTACAAGATACCCGACAGAACTTCCCATCTCATCTGTATAATCATACTGTGTTTTATCTTTATTTTTTAACGCATTTTTTACCGATTGCTGTTCATTTTCATCCAACAGCGGAAGAATATCATCGATCATTTCGATATCGGCAGTCTCTTTTTTGCCGTCTTTTCCCAACACCGTACCGCTTATGTCTACGATCATCGTTCCTACATTGCTTCCGTACAACTCGGTCGCCAATATCTGCGATACTGTGGATTCCTGCAAAAATCCGACCATGACGCCACAGACTTCCCCCTGATAATATACCGGTGCATAAAATCCAACGAGCCTTTTTTGATTTACACGGGATTTCATTACGATACAGATTCCACTTTTTCCGGCAATTCCTTCCTGATAATATTCACGATCCGATACCTCGGCAAACTTACCGTTACTTGTATAATCGCTGCCCTCACGATCTATAAAACGAATCCAATCAAAACCTGATGTCTCCTCTAATTCCCCCAAAGATTCCAGATCTACTTGTGGTGATTTCAAAGAATTTCCATATAAATAAGCAATAGAAGAAATCGCACTGCTTTTGTCAGCAAATACATCCCCTACATGCTGCGAAGTGCGTTCCGACAGCTCCTTAATATACTGGTTGACCTACTGCATTTGACGGGCAAAATTTTCCCGCTGCGATAACACCATGATCACAAGCATGATCGATCACAAGACGATCGAATTGACGATCAGGTGTCTCACAATACCATTCTCTTTTGATTTCATTCATTTCTCCATTTCTTTCATGTAACCCCACCATGTAAAGCCTGCGCTTTGCTCTACAAGAATCACCACGACAATTCTTGATGGTGCCACACTACGCTGCAAGCCTGACAACCTTTTTTATTTACGCGCCTTGCAAAGCACGCAATTTCATCTTGATCCGCTGCAACGCATTGTCGATCGCTTTCGGCGTTTTGCGTAATTCCGCTGCGATCTCCTGGTAAGTCATCCCTTGCAGGAACAACGACAATACCTGTTGTTCCATCCCACTCAGCCTACTATACAGCCGCCTTTCTATATTTCCTGCTTCCTCCCGGTCAATGACAATATCTTCCGGACTTTGCAAAGTTGCCTCCGGCATCCGATCCAGCACAGGGATCTGCTCCCCTCGTTCCCCGTGCTGCTCACCAGCTCCTGCATCAATAGAAATGTAGGAATTAAGCGGCATATTTTTTTTACGATTTGATTTCTTCACCGCAGAATACAACTGCCGATTGATACACTGGCTGGCAAAAGTATCAAAAGACGCACCTTTTTGAGGATCGTAAGAAACCACCGCCTTATACAGACCGATCATTCCCTCCTGTATCAGATCGTCCTCGTCACCATCCATCAAAAACAGCGAACGAGACAGCACACGCACAAGCCCCTTGTACTCCGCCAAAACATATTCCATTGCGGCTTCGTCTCCCGACTGCGCCTTGTCAACGACTTCCTGCATTGACATCTGCTTGAAATCCTCTACATCCATGTCCCGTTCCCTCATAAAAAATGCTGTTTTTCTTGTATGCTCATCCGCGTGCATTGGTATCGTGGGCTCGTACCTGCACAAATGCTGTTCTTTACTTGCTCCCAGATCTCTCTCTTATTTCTGCAATCTCTGGCGTACAATCTCATAAGATAAAATTCCCATCGCCACAGAAGCATTGAGAGAATCAATATCGCCCTTCATTGGAATCGATGCGATAAAATCACAGTTTTCACGAACAAGACGGCTCACGCCCTCGCCTTCGTTTCCGATCACCACGCCCATCGGACCTGTCAGATCCAACGAATACATACTCTCTCCCGACATATCGCCACAAACAAACCACATTCCCTGTTTCTTCAACTCTTCCATTGTTTTGACGAGATTGGTCACCTTGGCAACCGGTGTATAATGAATCGCACCTGCAGAAGCTTTTGCCACCGTAGCGGTCAGACCAACGGCTCTTCTCTTAGGAATGATCACGCCATGTGCGCCCGCCTGATTTGCGGTACGAATAATAGAGCCCAGATTGTGCGGATCTTCAATTCCATCTAACAGGATCAAGAAAGGTGCTTCTCCCTTATCTGCTGCCCTCTGCATGATCTCTTCCACTGTGCTGTATTCATACGCTGCAATATGTGCGATCACGCCCTGATGCTTACCTGTCTCTGACATCTGATCCAAACGCTCTTTTTTCACAAAGTTTACGATCGTATCCTGCTTCTTCGCTTCACGGAGCACCGTCTGGATCGGACCATCCTTGCATCCCTCCAACACAAACAGCTTGTCTACCGTTTTTCCTGCACGAAATGCCTCAATGACCGCATTTCTTCCTTCTATTGTAAGTTCTTCGTATGCCATCTCTTTTTCCTTTCCTCTGCTTAAATCTGCTGTCCTTTACTTCGCTTTTTGCGGCATTTGCCCCGTCTCGATCAAACCTTCCCGGATCAAATGCATGGCACGATCCATTTGATGTGTCAAATACCAATATCCCACAAGTGCCTCAAAACCGGTCGCGATCCGATAATCTACAATCGATGCATTTTTGGCGGATGTCGCCGACTTGGCATTGCGACCACGACGAAAATATGCTGTCTCTTCCTCTGTCAAACGATCCTCCAACACCTTTACCAACTGTGCCTGCGATTCGGCTTTGACCACAGCACTCGTCATTCTATGAAAATTCTTCACATGCCCGGCGCCCAGATCGATCACAATCGTCCGTATGATCAGATCATATACCGCATCCCCAATGTACGCAAGTGCCAATGCCGAATACTGCGCCGGCTGCAGCTTGCTCGCACCGAATACTTCCTGTATCTCATCAAATATGTCTTGATATTGTCTTTCCAATGTCTGTCTCCTTTTTGGTAATGCAGAAATGTCCGCTTTTAATCCCGTATAACAAAATGACCCCCATTTACAATGTGCAAATGAGGGTTACAAAAGGCGACTACCGGATTTGAACCGATGATCAGGGAGTTGCAGTCCCATGCCTTACCACTTGGCTAAGTCGCCATATAAATGACTCCAACGGGATTTGAACCCGTGTTACCGCCGTGAAAGGGCGATGTCTTAACCGCTTGACCATGGAGCCATATTGTTTAGACAATTTTTGTCTGACAACGAATAATATACTATCATATAATTTAGGGAAATGCAAGCGTTTTTTCATTTTTTTTAATATTTTCCAATAAAATCTTTCATCATCTTACTTTCCTGTATCAAATATATGGAAGCGTAACACTTAGCTATAGTTTTTACTAAATAATGTAATTTTTTAAATTAGTAACAAAGAGTCGCTTGCGACTCTTTCGCGCTCGAGCGGTGCTGTTTACAGCTAACTTCTTCTCCGCGAGATGCGCATCCTCGCGGAGCGTTTTTTACTTTATAGGAAACGAGAAGTTTCTTATAAAGATTAAGGTGTCAAA
>JALEPA010000216.1 GCA_022766515.1 Lachnospiraceae bacterium
TGATCTTGTGTGATCCGGTGTCCGGTGACTGCCAATATTATAAAGTGGATGATTGCCCGGCATGGGTCGACAGTGTATACAACGGACATTTGCTGGAGCAAAAGTATAATTGGCACGGTATGTTGTCCGGTGGCTTTTGGAATTCCATTATTGGGCAGAAAGGATGTCGACAGGCTACGGATGACTTTGGTTATAAGATTATCGGTGACGATGTATGGGTATATACGGGCGTTACCTCTGCCAACGGAGATCAGTCCAATATTGGTTTCGTGATGATGAATCAGCGTACTTCCGAGGCGAGATACTATAAAGTGTCTGGCGCAGAGGAACACTCCGCAATGTCCGCTGCAGAGGGAGAGGTTCAGGAAAAAGGCTATAAGGCATCCTTCCCAAGTTTGATCAATGTGGCAGGTGTGCCGACCTATGTCATGGTGTTAAAAGACGATGGCGGGCTGGTGAAGCTTTATGCGATGGTCAATGTTGAGCAGTATAATATTGTGGCGACGGCATCCACGCAGACGAAAGTTTTTGAAAATTATAAAAAACTGTTAGCGTCCAGTGACTCTGTTCCGCAGGTGGAAAATACAAAGCAGGAAGCGGAGATCACGGTAGAGAGTGTACAGTATATTGACACGGAAGACGGTACGGTAGTCTATATTAAAGATACGGATCATAAGGCATACAAGCAGGCGTTTAAGGAAAATGAGCAACTGATCCTAATCTCGGCAGGGGATCGCATTACGGTCACCTATGAAGAGTCCGATTCCGAAATCTATGCATTAGAAAGCTATTCCTTTGCGAATGGCACTTCTGCAGATGATAAAAAGGATGAGGCAGACCAGACGGCGTCGTGAGTTTGTTTAGACTTTTTTTAGAATTTTTAATAATTAGACCTATTGAATTTTGGCGATGATCCAGTAGACTATTACTTAGTTGATCATACAGAGTGATTTGTGTGAAATGATTTGAGTAAGGAGTATAGTGATGAGTTTTAGAGATCGTATCAGAAATTTTATGCAGGGACGCTATGGAGTGGATCAGTTTTCAGAGTTTTTGTTTATCGTGGCGGTAGTGCTGTGGCTTCTTGGAAGACTGTTACGGCTTTTCGGCTTGAGCGAGCTTCTTATGGCACTTGCATTGATTCTGTTACTGTATGTGGATTATCGCATCTTGTCGCGTAACTGCACGAAGCGTTACCGCGAGAATGAGCAGTATCTGATGGTGTCCGGTAAGTTTCGCAGACGCTGGCAGAAATTTTGTTCTCGCGCCAAGGATCGCAAGACAAACCACATTTATAAATGTCCATCTTGCAAACAGAAAATACGCGTACCGCGCGGAAAAGGAAAGATTGCGATCACCTGTCCGCAATGTGGAACGGAATTTATCCGTAAAAGCTGATAGTGTTAGCGTGTTTGCTGGCGCAATGTGACAGCGGGTATCAATTGCAATATGCCGAGAATGGTATATCATATAGAAGGATCGGTGTCGATAGATGGAAAATGATAGGAGGAGACGGCAATGCGGGAGATGACTTTTAAGATGGAGCGCCCGGGCCTTGTAAAACCCGGAGATGAAGTACATGTCAGTGAGAAAAAGACGGCGCTGAATTATTCTTACATCATTGAACCGGCGGTGGCGATGTCCGGTTGTTTCAAGGTAAATGAGCGGATTCAGAGCAGAGACGGCATTGTGAAAGATGTGACACACAACGAGAGAGGATATTATGTTGTGGTAGAGTTTGAAAATTAATAAAGGAGGAACATACAGATGTTAAAAGAGGGAATAAAAGGAACAGGAGAAGTGGTAGTAACAGAGGCATTGACTGCTAAGACAATGGGAAGCGGAGAGTTGGATGTTTATGCAACACCTGCCATGATCGCATTGATGGAGCAGACAGCGTACCAGAGCGTAGGTTCTGAACTGGAGGAGGGAATGGGTACCGTAGGCACTCTGATGAATGTACAGCATCTTGCCGCGTCACCGGTTGGCATGAAGATCTCCTGCGAGACAGAGCTGGTAGAAGTGGACGGCAGAAGACTGGTTTTTTCTGTATCAGCAAGCGATGAGAAAGGTTTGATCGGTAAGGGAACACATGAAAGATTTATCGTTGATAATGCCAAATTCCAGAGCAAAGCAGACGCTAAATTACAATAGATCTTGTGACAATTTTATTTTATGCATCATAAAACACCGGGCTTTCCATAATGGGAAACCCCGTGTTTTTTTGACTTTATAGGAAACTTTTCACTTTCTATAAGGAAAAGCGCTCCGCGAGGATGTAATTAAATCCTGTTGAATGCGAATCAATTATCGTTTATTGCTCTGCCTCCAGATATGCATCTTATCAGCTTCTGCGATCAATTCATCACGGAAGTCAGGATGAGCAACAGAGATGATCGCCTCGGCTTTCTGCCAAGAAGAAAGTCCCTTTAAGTTGACGATACCATACTCGGTTACGAAGTAGTGTACATTGGCACGAGTATCTGTAACGACAGAACCGTTTGCCAGTGTAGGACGGATACGAGAGTTGACAGTACCATCTTTAGAAGTAAAGGTGGATGACATACAAATGAATGATTTTCCGCCGTTTGATAAATAAGCACCCAGTACGAAGTCAAGCTGTCCACCTGCACCACTGAGGTGTATTGTTCCGTCTGTCTCTGCGTTGATCTGTCCGAAGAGGTCACTATCAACGGCATTGTTGATGGACATGAAATTGTCCAGTGCAGAAATAGTACGGATGTCGTTGGTGTAGTTGACAGGTGCGCTCATCC
>JALEPA010000221.1 GCA_022766515.1 Lachnospiraceae bacterium
GCGATTATCTTCCAGAGGAGCCAGAACATGGGAGTGTGTGGTGGCACCTGCGTCAATTTCCTGTGGAGCACAGGAAAAACAACCGATCAGTGCAGCGGTTATGACCGAGGAGCAGTGTAGACAGGTGCTTTTGGATGAGAAGATCGGACAGATCATCCTTAGGATGGACGGGTTGACCTTGCAGCAGATCATGCAGGGAATGGCAGAAATTAGTGCAGCGGGCAGACAATGCATATTGGCACTTCCGGCTATCTTGCGAAAAGCGGATTATGAGCGGTATCAGGCTTGGTGGAAGGAACATGACATACAGCCGGATGGATATCTGATCCGCAATCAGGAAAGTTATACTTTTTTGACGGAAGAAGTGGGGGTAGATCCTGCCATGATACGGCTCGATGCCAATCTGTATGTAGTAAACGATGAAGCGGCAGACTGGTGGAAAGAACAGGGCGTCTCAAAGTTTACGGCATCGTGGGAATTGACAGCAAAGGAACTTGCATTGCTTAGTGATCGGTCAGCAATGCAGTGGATCTGCTATGGAAGGATTCCGTTGATGGTGACAGCGCAGTGTGTATGCAAAAGTACCAGGGGATGTAAAAAGCATCAAAAAGAGACATTTGTCTTACCATTTCAAGGTGACAAAGGAAGAGGCTATCAGAGTGTGAATTACTGTGAACACTGCTATAATATCATATACAAAGAAGAACCGTTTTGGATCGATCTGCAAAAGGAAAAGGCATTTGCAGAAAAATGGGGCGGTATTCGTTATGAATTTACGACGGAGACGCCGGAGCAGGTACAGCAGATCCTTCGGGGAAAGAAGCCTTTTTCATGTGACAGAGGTCATTTTGATAAAGGAATACTATAAAAGGGGAAAAAGGAGTGTGCGAGAATGGATAAGCAACAGGCAGCACAAAAACTGATGGCGATGTTTGGTAATGTAAACGCAGTCGCAGTGTTACATTCCATCGTTGTTGGTTTATCAAAGTATATCATTATTATTTTATTTGCTATTTACACATGGCACTGCTTTACTGTATTTATTGGAAAGAATATGGACCGAAAAGAGGAAATTTATAAGAGACAGAAGCGGATCATGTTTACGATCCATTTTATCTGCTCTCTGGTTCTTTTCTTAAACAGTCTTTCGGTGCAGATCATCGGATTTTATGCGGCACAGGTAGCATTTTTGGTTATTGTGGACAAGGCATATCTGTATGTGTATCGAAATCTGTCAAAGCTGGTCATGAATAATATGCTCATGCTTTTGACAATCGGCTTTTTGATGATCGAGAGATTAAACAGAGATTTTGCGGTCAAACAGATGATCTTTGCGGCGATCATATGTTTTGCCGGCTTATTCATCCCTTGGATGATCGAAAGGTTCTCTTATTTTGATCGATTTGGTTGGATATATGCTATCATAGGAATCGCATTTTTGGCGTTGGTGTTCGTGATCGGACAGGAACATTATGGTGCCAAAAACTGGATCGGAATTGGAGGTTTTTCTTTACAGCCTTCCGAGTTTGTTAAGATCATCTTTGTTTTCTTTGTCGCCGCTATGTTTGCGAAGTCGACCGAATTTTGCGATGTTGTGAAAGTGTCTGCCGTAGCGGCGGTACATGTGTTGATCTTAGTGGCAGAAAGGGATCTGGGTGCGGCATTGATCTATTTTATCACTTTTGTGATCGTGTTGTATGTATCCAGTCAAAATCCGATCTATCTGTTGGCAGCAGGAGCAGCCGGCACTGTGGCAGCTGTGGTTGCATGGAAACTATTTACTCATGTACAGGTACGAGTGTTGGCATGGAGAGATCCTTGGAGTACGATCGACAACGAAGGGTATCAAGTGGCGAGATCGCTCTTTGGCATCGGAACCGGAGGATGGTTTGGAATGGGACTGGGAGAAGGTATGCCGAACTCGATCCCGGTTGCATCGAGTGACTTTATTTTCTCTGCGATCTGCGAAGAATTTGGAGTGTTTTTCGGAATCTGTCTGATTTTGGTCGAGGTTAGCTGCTTCGTGCTCTTTGTCAATATTGCATTGAAGATGAAGAGACGGTTTTATAAGCTGACCGCATTAGGTCTGGCGGTGGAATATATTTTCCAAGTATTTTTGACCATCGGAGGGGTGACCAAATTTATTCCGTCGACAGGTGTGACACTGCCTTTGGTCAGCTACGGAGGAAGCTCCGTGATCAGTACGGTTGTGCTGTTTTGTATCATTCAGGGAATGTATGTATTAAATTTTGAGGAGGGATCAGATGCGCCAACGAAGCAAAAAGGAAAAAGGAAAGACCGCTCATATGAGGAATATGAACCAACGCAGTGGGAAGAAGAGTACTAGACAGCAGAAGGCGGAGCAAAAGCAGCTGGTCAAGGAGCAGAAAAGAGGTAATCGCCAGATCCTGTTGGTGACCTATGGTGTCGTGATCATCTTCCTGTGCATGGCAGGTTATCTGACCTACTTTACGGCAGTGGATGGCAAGGAGGTCATTAACAATTCACATAATAAGCGACAGCAGATCCTTGCGGAAAAGATCGTAAAAGGAAGTGTGTTGTCCAAAGACGGAGAGGTGTTAGCAGAGACTCGTACGGATAGCAAGGGTAATGAGTACCGTTATTATCCGGAAAAGAAAAAGTTTTGCCATGTTGTTGGTCGAACGGACAATAGCTTGACAGGGATCGAGTTGTCAGAATGTTATCCGATGCTCACCTCACACACGAATCCGTTAAAACAGCTTGCTAATACGCTGCGTGGTGAGAAAAGCCAGGGAGATTCAGTCGTGACGACTTTAGATGTCGATCTGCAGCGAACGGCATATGATGCGTTAGGGGATCACAGAGGAGCTGTTGTGGCACTGGAGCCTTCTACCGGAAAAATATTGGCGATGGTATCTAAACCGGCATATGATCCGAATACGGTATTGGAAGATTGGAAGTCATTGGTGAAAGATGATGACGAGGAATCTAAGCTAGTGAACCGTGCAGCACAAGGCTTGTATCCACCGGGATCGACCTTTAAGATGGTGACGGCAATGGAGTACATCCAGGAGCATCCGGATGAATATGACTCGTATCACTTCAAATGTACCGGAAGCAAAGTGTTTGCAGGAAACCGCATTAAATGCTATGATGGCGAACGGCACGGATCGCTCACCCTCACAAAAGCGTTTGCAAAGTCTTGTAATGGAGCATTTGCTGATATGGGAACAAGACTGGATCTGACAAAATATCGCAAATTCTGCGAGAAACTGGGATTTAACCAGGGAATATCGGTAGAATTTGAGTCTAACAAAAGTAAGTTTTCTTTGGATAAAGGATCGGACACGGCTGAGGTGGCACAGACGGCGATCGGTCAGGGTAAAACATTGATCACACCTCTGGAAAATGCCATGATCACAGCGATGGTTGCCAACAAGGGTGAGATGATGAAGCCTTATGTCGTGGATCATGTCCAGAGCGAGGAAGGCCGTGTCGTCAAGCAGTACGATCCGCAGTCGTTAGGAAAGCTGGTAGATTCCAAAGTGACAGATACTCTGACAAACATGATGGAGGAAGTAGTTAATCAGGGAACGGGTCATGCCTTAAAGACTTCTGCATATCAGGCGGCAGGAAAGACGGGTTCCGCAGAAGCAGACTCCAAAGGAACGACCCATGCATGGTTTGTTGGGTTTGCTCCATCGGAAAATCCTTCACTGGTAGTCAGCGTTGTTGTAGAGGGTGCCGGCACGGGTGGAAGATATGCGGTGCCGATCGCACAAAAGCTGTTTCGGGAATATTTACAGAAATAAACTCTTTTGTGAATATAGGCATGTTCCATTGCATTTCCTATAAAAAAATAGTATACTGATGGGTAGGATATGAGAAAACCCCACGAAGGAGGAAATGCAATGATTGAAGCAACCAGTTGTGGCGGTGTGGTGATATACAGAGGCAAGATATTGCTCCTGTATAAAAATTACAGAAATCGTTACGAAGGATGGGTGCTGCCGAAAGGAACCGTAGAGTACGGGGAAGAGTACAAGCAGACAGCACTTCGAGAAGTAAAAGAAGAGAGTGGTGCGGATGCCTGCATTATTGATTATGTTGGTAAAAGTCAGTACTCTTTTAACGCATCTGGAGATACCGTTGTGAAAGATGTTCACTGGTATCTGATGATGTCAGATAGCTATTATAGTAAACCACAGAGAGAAGAATTTTTTGTGGATTCCGGGTATTACAAATTTCACGAAGCATACCATCTTCTCAAGTTTGCCAATGAAAAGCAAATCTTAGAGCGGGCGTACAGTGAGTACATGGATCTTCGCAGAAGAAATTTGTGGGGCAATCCAAAGTATTTCTAGGTGGTTTATCTTGACAGAAATCGTCAAAAAAGCTATAATAAATTAGTGGAATGTTGGTTATTTTATTGAAATGCAACATACAAATAGAAAGACACTAGTAATGTAAGGGAGAATAATCATGGGAAATAATATTTTGATTGTTGATGACGCTGCATTTATGCGTATGATGGTAAAAGATATTTTGACAAAAGGTGGATACAATGTAGTAGGAGAGGCAGAGAATGGTGTTGTTGCTGTTCAGAAATATGCTGAACTGAAACCTGATCTTGTTACACTTGACATTACAATGCCAGAGATGGATGGAATCCAGGCATTAAAGAAGATTAAGGAAGTTGATGCCGGTGCCAATGTCATCATGTGTTCTGCAATGGGACAGCAGGCAATGGTTATTGAGGCAATCCAGAATGGAGCCAAAGACTTTATTGTTAAGCCATTCCAGGCAGACCGTGTGCTTGAAGCAGTAAAGAAAGTCATCGGATAAGGAAAGAACATAGTAGAGGCAATGGATCTCATTGCCTCTTTTGTTGTTTATAGGATCGAAAAACACTACACAATATAGTGTGATGCAGAGGTATCGTGTCTAGGCACACCCGACACAGATACCGACAGGAAAAGAGGTGTGCAGAAAAGAGGAATGATATGGCACAGAATCCAGTAGTTACTATGAAGACAACAGCAGGAACGATCGTTGCAGAGTTATATCCTGAGATCGCACCAATTACCGTAAACAACTTTATCTCCTTGATCCAGAAGGGATTTTACGATGGATTGATCTTCCATCGTGTTATCAATGGATTTATGATCCAGGGAGGAGATCCGGACGGTGTAGGAACAGGCGGACCGGGATACCATATTCGCGGTGAATTTGCACAGAACGGATATGACAACGATCTTCGTCATACAGCAGGCGTTTTATCAATGGCTCGCTCCATGATGCCAAATTCAGCAGGATCACAGTTCTTTATCATGCATAAAGACGCTCCACATCTCGATGGTGCCTATGCAGCATTCGGAAAGGTGACAGAGGGCATGGATGTTGTTGATGCGATCGCAACGGTTGCTACCGATGCAGGAGACAGACCTTTGGAGCCTCAGATGATGATCGAGGTGACAGTGGATACCTTTGGAGAAGAGTATCCTGAGCCGGAGAAATACAACTAGAATAAAATTATTTTCTAAATCATCATAATGAAATGCCGTTTCCGGTCGTGTATTGATCGGAAACGGCATTTTTTGGATATAAGGTGGAAATGAAAAGGTTTACATCTCTATGAATAGCCATTTGTCTGCCCTTGCAGCCAAGAACAGAGAAAAATTGTCTGTCATGTGAAAAGTGTTCACAAAATTTTGACATTATCTTGTTATACTGAGAAAAGTGAATATGACAAAGTCTCACCTTTGCCCTGGATAGCATTGTGCGGGTCAGGCTGCAGATGATGCAGTCCGTATATTCTGTGGGAAGGGTTAGAGAGTTTTGTCTGAAAAATAGGAGGAAGAAACAGTGATTGAAGTAAAAAATCTGGTCAAAAAATATGGTGACCATGCTGCGGTAAATGATCTGTCATTTACGGTGGAAACCGGTAAGGTCATTGGATTTCTGGGACCAAACGGTGCCGGAAAGTCTACGACAATGAATATGATCACCGGCTACATTGCACCAACATCGGGAGAGGTGTTGATTAATGGGATCAATATGAGTGAGGAGCCGGAAAAGGCAAAAAAGGAGATCGGATATTTGCCGGAAATTCCTCCATTGTATCCGGATCTGCGTGTTCGGGAGTATTTAACTTTCGTGGCTGAACTTAAAAAGGTTGCCAAGAAGGAAAGAGACACGACCGTACATAAGATTATGGGTAGAACAGGTACGCTGGATGTTTCGGAAAGATTGATCCGTAATCTTTCAAAAGGATATAAGCAAAGAGTTGGTCTTGCAGCAGCTATGATGGGTAATCCGGACATTTTGATCCTGGATGAGCCTACCGTTGGACTGGATCCAAAGCAGATTATTGAGATGCGTGATCTGATCCGTGAGTTGAGCCACCATCATACGATCCTCTTGAGTTCCCATATCATGCAGGAAATTTCCGCTGTTTGTGATGAGATCATCGTCATCAATGAGGGACAGATGATTGCCAAGGATACACCGGAAAATCTGACAAGAGAAATGGTAGAAAAGAACGGTATCCATTTGATCGTCAAAGGAACGAAAGAGCAGGCTCGTACAGCACTGCGCACTGTTCCGGGTATCAAAGATGTGCGATATGATGAGAAGCAGGAGCAGGGTACGATCGGAATGACTCTGTATATGACAGCAGGATCGGATATTCGTGAAGATGTCTTTTATGCGATGGCAAAGGCAGATCTGCCATTGTTAGAGCTGCATCCATTGGCTGCTTCACTGGAAGATGCGTTCTTGGCATTGACTAAAAACGGTTCACGCCAGTACGGTGGCAAAAAAGCGAAAAAGACCGGTGGAACGAAGGCAGCTCAGACTGCTTCAGATGCTCCGGAAGAAAATGAGCAGAATAAGGAGGAAGCATAAATGTTTGCCATAATCAAAAAAGAACTAAAACAATATTTTTATTCTATGGTAGGTTTCGTGTTTCTGGCATTTTTCCTGGCGATCATCGGGTTGTATACCTGGGCGGGAAATTTGAGCCAGGGAATCGGAAACTTTGAGTTGACACTTGGTAACCTGACCTTTATCTTTGTCATTTTGATCCCTATCCTGACAATGCGAATTGTTGCGGAGGAGAATCGACAAAAGACAGATCAGTTGTTGTACACTTCGCCAATTTCTTTAACCAAAGTCATTGTCGGAAAGTATTTGGCTGTCATGATCCTGTACACGATCGGTGTCGCAGTGATCTCTTTGTATCCATTGCTGATCAGCAAGTATGGTACAGATGTCAGATTGTCATTGGCATACAGCAGTATCATTGGTTTTTATCTGCTTGGAGCTGCCAACATTGCGATCGGAATGTTTATTTCTTCTCTGACAGAAAGTCAGGTGATTGCGGCAGTTGTATCATTTATCGTACTTTTGATGACGAACATGATCACAAGTATTGCTTCCATGCTGCCAAGTGATTCTTTGTCACAAGCCATTATTCTGGCGGTTGTATGGATCGCAGTGTGCGGTATTTTATACAATGTGATGAAAAATATCACGGTGACGGCAGTGCTGGGAGTGGTCGGAGAACTTGCTATCTGGATCTTGTACATTGCCAAGAAATCTGTTTACGAGGGACTGATCACAAAGGTGGCAGATGTTTTTGCCGTATCCGGTAAATATTCCGAGTTTCAGCTTGGCATTTTGAAATATGACGCAATCGTATATTACCTGTCGGTTTCATTTTTATTTGTGTTCCTGACGGTTCAAGTAATTAAAAAGAAGAAATTTAACTAGAAGGGAGGCTATGGTATCGTGAGCATGGAAGAAAATAAGGATATGCAGAATATGGAAGATACAAAGTCTGCAAATAATAAGGAAACGAAAAAGGTGGAAGGTACAGAGGCTGCCGATAAGAAAGCAACGCAGAATGAGAAAACTCAAAAGTCTGCAAAGAAGAGAAAAAAGGGTGGCATCAAAAAGTCATTCCAGACAAAACAGTTCCGTTCCGGTGCGTATAGCACACTGGTATCTGTTTTAGTCATTGCTCTTGTCATTGTCTTAAACCTTGTGGCTGGAAAGCTTGATCTTTCAACGGACATGAGCAAAGGAAGTCTGTTTACTTTGTCAAAAGATACGAAAAAGATCTTAAAAAATAATGACAAGGATATTACCTTGTATTATATGGTGTCAGATGGCAATGAAAATGAATACATCGAAAATGTATTAAAGGAATATGATAAAATAAAGCATGTATCCATGAAAAAGATCGATCCGGTCGTTAATCCGGCATTTGCCTCTCAGTATGACATCACAGAGGATGTTTCTTCTAACGATGTGATCGTTGTCGAGAACGATTCCAAAAAGGCAAAACTGGTATCCGGATCAGAGATGTATTACAGCAATCAGAGTTATAGCAGCTCTTACAGCGGTTCCTCCAACTATTACCTCGATGTTGAGGGACAGGTTACTTCTGCTATTCAGAATGTTTTGGCAGGCAGCGAGACAAAGATGTATGTCGTGAGTGGACATAACGAGTTGGCTTTAGCAGATACCATGACAAAAGCATTTGAAAAAATGAATGTCACGACAGAGGATCTGGAGCTTTTGACAGCGGAGTCCATCCCAAGCGACTGTGACATTTTGATGATGAACGGTCCTGTCAAAGATATTACCGAAAATGAGAAAAAAGTCTTGCTTGATTATTTACAGGCAGGTGGCAATGCGGTCATCAATATGAAATATACGACCGAGAAGATGCCAAATCTGGAAGAGGTGTTGGAATACTATGGTATCCAGAGCCAACAGGGTGTGATCTGTGAGACTTCCGGAAAATACTATTACTATCCAAACTATATCGTACCGGAGCTTGGCAGTGGTTCTTCTGATCTGTTGGGCGATGCACAGGGATATTTCATTATGCCAAATGCGATCGGCTTGAATGTGAAGTCAGAGATCCGCAGTTCTTTGAAGGTGCAGCAGCTTCTTACTTCTTCCGATGGTTCTTACTTGAAGGTAGATCCATCTACCGGAAGCTCTGAAAAGGAAAACGGTGATGTGGATGGTCCATTCTCTGTCGGTATTTCCGCAGTAGAATCTTTGGATAATGACAAGGAGACCAAATTAGTCGTATACTCATCTGCTGATAGTTTTGATGATTCCTATGTTTCTACCAGCCAGCTGGAAAACGGCACATTGTTAAAGTCAGCTGTTAATTCTATGTTGACACAGGATGTAGAAAAGGTAGCGATCGATGCAAAGAGCATGGATTACTCTTATGTGAATATGACACCTGCAGCACAGCTTGTATGGGCAGCGGTACTGATCATTGTACTTCCACTTGCCTGCCTGATCGCCGGATTTGTGATCTGGATGATGCGTCGCAAGAAGTAGCAGAGAATAATAGAAGAAATGGGGATTAGTATGTCAAAAAAAACAAGACAATGGGTGACGATCCTTGGTCTGTTTGTTCTTTTGGTAGCTGCCGGAGTCGGTTATTATGCGGCTTCGGTGCATCAAAATAAAAAGGAGAAACAGGAGGCAAAAGATGAAGATCAGATCACGCTATATGCGATGGAACAGGATCAGATCTGCAAGATTCACCTCAAGACGAAAGATAGAGATGTTACTTATGCAAAAGAAGACAGTATTTGGAAAGATACATCAGACAAAAACTATCCGGTCAATCAGGATTATATATCTGATATGTTAAATTCACTGGCTACGGTTTCAGCATCCAAGCTGGTTGTAGAAAATCCAACCGATCTGAGTGAATATCAGTTAGATACTCCGGCGTATCAGATTGAACTGGAAGATACGCAGGGAAACAAAAATTCTTTGGCGATCGGCTTAGAGTCGGTGGCAGCAGAAGGATACTATGCATATGCCGGAAATGCGGATAAGATTTACACGATCAGTTCTAATACAACGGATGCTCTCGATTATACATGGGGACAGATGATGGAACTGCCGGAAGAGCCGGATATTACAGCTGCCTATGTGACAGCGTATTCTGTAACACCAAAGAAAGGAAAAGCTTTCGAGGCTGTTTACAACGAGAAGAGAGCAGAGTACAAGGACTATGATGGCTGGGATATTAAGAAAGCCTATGCGAAGACGATGCCGGGAAGCAGTGAGGCACTGCAAGGCTTGTTTGGAGGCTTGTCCTCTTTGACTTGTCAGGATGGTGTTTCTTACCGGGCAACAAAGAAAGAAAAACAAAAGTATGGTTTGGATCAACCGGCCTATACGATCGATGTGTCCTATTACACGGTTGAAAGTGATGAGGACGGAACGACAGATTCTACCTCAACAGACGAGACGGAACAGAAGAAGACAGAGCATGTATATAAATTGTATGTGGGATCTTTGGATAGTTCCAAGGAAAAATATTATGTAAGTGTTGAGGGCGAAAAAGGTATTTACCGAATGTCAGCAGACACGATCGACGGACTTGTCAAGATCGATGCTTTTTCGATGTTGTATCAGAAACCACATGCAGCAAAGGTTGATACCTTACAAAAGATCGTTCTGACGCAGAATGGCAAAAAGCATACGATTACTTTCCGCAAGGAAGAGGTCAAAGATGCGATCAAAGAGGACGATGAAAGTACCGTATACAATTACTATGTGAAGTTAGATGGTGTGGATGTTGATCAGGAGGCATTCCGCAATACCTATACTTCTGTGTTTGGAGATCTGGTTTATCGTGGTGAGATCTCGAATAAGGTCAAAACGACTGACAATACACCGGTTGAATCGATCAAGATTCAGACGGATGACCGCGTACTCTCGATGAAGTTTTTACCATATGATGGTGTGAATTTCTATCGTATTGAAGTGGATGGTCAATGTCAATTCCTGGTAGACAAAAATGTGGCAGATGCTGTATTTACCAAATTACTGGCATCCGAGCCTGCAAAGGACCAGACAGATAAAGAGTAAAGAGAACAGGCAGGGGCCGGGTTAGGTTCCTGCCTGTATTGCGAGCATGTAGGATCACAGAGTTGTTAGAATGGGGGAGCGGTCATTGTGAAAAAATCGTTGCGAAATGTGCTGTTTTTTTCGGTGTTACTATTGGTGTTTTTGGTATATGATGCCTACGACAGCGGAAAGATCCACATCTATACAGAAGATGAGAAAGGCACACAGACAGTTGAATCACAAAAGCCGTCGGGCAAGAACAAAACGACTGCCAAGCAAAAGAAACAAACAGGAAAGAAAAATACAGACAAAAACATCCGAGTGCTGTTATCTACGACTGATTTTGCAGGCGTGTATCATGCGAAGGCGGGACTGCAGGGAACGAAGGGGATGAAGGTAACACAGTCCGGAAAGACGACAACCTATCCTGCCGGCAAGAAGTTGGAGGTATCGGAGGAACAGAAGTTTGGTGCGATAACGGTGCAGCCCTTGGATAAGGGAACTTTGCAGATCACTACGATCACCAGACAAAAAAGACATCCTTCTTACCGGGGGAAGATAGAACTTACCTGGTCCAAGCAGGGAATCTGCGTAGTCAATGAACTGCCGCTGGAACAATATTTATATGCAGTAGTGCCAAGCGAAATCTCTACCGGAAGTGAGATGGAGGCATTAAAGGCTCAGGCAGTTTGTGCCAGAACTTATGCAAGGAACCAGATGGAAGCAAAACGCTATGAAAAGTACAATGCCGATGTCGATGACAGCGTGGCATGTCAGGTGTACAATAATGTGCCGGAAGATGCAAGAGCGAGAAAGGCAGTCAAAGCAACGAATGGTCAGGTGGTGACTTGCAAGGGAAAAAGGGTACAGACCTATTATTATTCGACATCCTGGGGCAAGAGTGCCAGTGGAAAAGAAGTATGGCAGACGGGAAAAGAGGTATCTTATCTGCAAAGTTGTCTGCAACAGGAGTCGGGGGGAACGGATCTGGATCTGTCAAAGGAAGAGGCATTCCGTCGGTTTATGCAAAAAGAGGATACCGTAACATATGATAAGGATTCGTCCTGGTATCGATGGAGTACACAGATCATGGCGGAGCAACTGACGATGGTGATCGATGAGCGGCTGCAGCAATGTTATCGGGCTGATCCGGATAAAGTGCTGACGCAGAAAAAAGACGGTACCTATGTCAAAAAGGCACTGATGCCACTAGGCGATGTTCAAAAGATTCGAGTGGAAAAACGCGAGAAAAGCGGACTTGTCACAGAAATTGTCATTGTGGGAACAAAACAGGTTGTCAAAGTGTGCAGCCAGTATAATGTCCGAAAAGTATTGTCAACGGATTCACTTTTGATCAAACTGCGGAGCGGAGAAACGACTGTTTCTATGCTGCCGAGTGCGGCAATCTATGTGGATAGCGTGACACAGGACGGCAAAAAAGCCTTTCAGATCATAGGTGGCGGTTTTGGACATGGCACGGGAATGAGCCAGACAGGTGCTGCAAAGATGGCGTCTCTCGGAAAAAATTACCGGGAGATCCTGACATTTTATTATTCGGGCTGCGATGTGACAGCCG
>JALEPA010000222.1 GCA_022766515.1 Lachnospiraceae bacterium
ACCCCCTCTGCCTCATTCAACTCCTGTATGAATTGATCCATTGTCTGACAACGCTCCCAGTACATAACTGCCATCGCCTTGTCGATCACCGCACTGACACGATCCGGCACCGCCTTGTTCTGCATCTGTGCAGAAGGCTGTAGTGCACCTTTGCTTCGCTCTACGGCTGACACAGGCAATTTCCCTGTCACCATGTAATAATATGTTGCCGCAAGTGCATAAACATCCGTCCAAGTTCCCTGCCCATCTGTTCCGGCATATTGCTCGGATGGCGCAAATCCCACCTTCAGACTTTCCTGCAAACCATGAACTTCGCCTAACACATATTGTTTTGTCGCCTCAAAATCTACCATTGCAACCGACCCGTCTGCCGTAATGCGTGCACAGTCCGGTCCAATATAACGATGAAGTAATCCCAACGCATGCAGATCCTTGATCTCCAGAGCGATCTTTCGTATGATCCTGCCTGCTTCCTCTACCGAATATGGCTTTCCCACTGTCTGCATATGCTTCGCAAGTGTTTCGCCATCAATGCGCTCACTAACCGCATATGCCGTATCATTTTTCTTCAAAAAATCTTTGGTGCGGGCAACGATCGTGTCCTCTCCCAATGCTGCCAATATCTTGTTTTCATTTTCAAAAACATCCAAACCATAACGAAAAGCTTCTTCCTTTTCCGGCACTGCCAATTTGACATGCACCCCATCTGCCGCACGGTTGACCCATGCTGCCGGAAAATACTCACGGATGGTCTGTATGACCTCTGTCTCAAGATCCTGCACCAAATAAGTGATCATGACCTCATCCTGCTCCAATACTCTGCCGATGGCATATTTCTTTGCCAAAACATAGCCCTCCGGCAATGCGTATGCCGGTCGTTCCTCTTGAACATAGCCACAGCTTTCGCAAACACCCCTTACATAACTTCCCTTTTGAAAACAATTTGGACACAATACCATTGATTCCAACGCTTCTTCTCCTCCTTCTCCATCCCATTATCAGTAAACTGCTTTATCTACTGCTGCATCTCCCGTTCAAGCTGTCTGCGCTTGCGCTTCAGATGCGCTTTCGTATGCTGTCTGTCGACAGATAATACCATACCAATCTCTAACATTGTAAACAGAATCGCCGATCCACCATAACTGATAAACGGCAGGGACACACCTGTATTTGGCAAAATCCCCAACACCACGCCTACATTTGCTAATACCTGTAAACCAATATGAAATGCTACCCCCAAACAGATCCCCTTGCCATAAAGCGTCTCGCTCGTCGCCGCGACGCGCAGTATGTGATACACCAAATAGGCAAACATCGCCAGCATGACTGCTGCACCTACCATCCCCAATTCCTCACATATAATGGCAAAAATCATATCGTTCTGCGCTTCCGGTATTTTTTCTAATTTCTGTACACTATTTCCCAGTCCTTTACCAAACAGACCACCGGATGCTACCGCATACATGCCCTGCAATGGCTGAAATCCCTGATCATCTGCGTAGTTTTCCGGTGCTACCCAAGCATACATTCTGCCTTCACGAAACGGCATCTTATTCAAATCTTCCTGTGTAGGAAGATTTGACGAATAATGCTGATATAATCCAAATGCTACCGCTACAGCAACCAACAGACACACCACATGGGTCTTGGTCATCTTCGTAATAACAAATGTCACCAGAAAAACAATCCCCACAATGATCACTGCTGATGATAGGTTATCACTGATCCCATACACCATTCCGGCAGGAATCACTCCCAAAAACAGCCATAGGTAGATCGCCAATTTGCGGATACTATTCACCGACTGTGCGTGTCTGTGCAGAAAACAAGCTGCTGCCAGGATCACACCCACTTTGACTACCTCTGCAACCTGAAGCTGAAAAAATCCCAGATTGATCCAACGGGATGCTCCATGCGAAGTAACCGCCAGCGGAGTATACAATAAAAATAAGGAACCCAAGCTGGCACCGAACACCCAGTAAGAAAGCTTGATCCACTTTCGATAATCCATCAAACGCACGGCCAACAGCGCTACAACACCCATCAGGACAAAAATGATCTGACGCTTCAAAAAATATGCATGATCATAATGGTACAGTTCATTCATTGCACAGCTATACGCCGATGCACTGTATACCATGACGCATCCAAAAACATTCAAAACGATCACGCAGATCATGATCCGCAGATCTAATCGGTCCATCTGGCGGGCATGCGCTGCCAAAGAACGCCTGGCTGATCTATGCACATTTTGGCTCATACTCTTCCTTCCTTTGCTACATTTAATCAATCACGCGAACTGCTGTGATCTTTGGCTGTTTATCCTTTGCGATCGTGCCGTTGTTATCCAATGGATTGGCATCTTCACAAATCTTATCCACGATCTCCATACCTGCTGTCACCGTACCAAACGCCGCATAATCTCCATCCAGGAAATCAGAATCCTGATGGCAGATAAAGAACTGACTGCTTGCGCTATCCGGATCTGTCGATCTTGCCATTGAGATCACACCACGCTTATGAGACAGATCATTCTCTATCCCATTGCTGGTAAACTCACCTTTGATCGTTTCTTCTGATCCACCGGTTCCATCTCCGTTTGGATCACCACCCTGGATCATAAATCCGGAAATAATACGATGGAATGTCAAACCATCATAAAAACCCTGCTCTGCAAGTTTCACAAAATTCGTTACCGTAATTGGCGCAATGTCTGCATCCAACTCCAATTCCAATGTGCCATAATTGGCGATTTCCATAGAAACATGATGCTTTCCGGTTAACATTGTCTGATCGTCAGCCTTCGCTGTCTCCTCCGGCTGTGCGGTCGCATTAACCTTCGCAGTCGAGCTGTCTTTCTTGCTGTCTTTGTCCTTACCACAAGCGGTAAAGCACATCAGCGCCATTGTCGCCAGTAATACCAAACTAATTATTTTCTTCATATAAAAACCTCATTTCCTTCCCTAGCCTGTCACCTGTCTGTAACAAGCGCAATTTATATCATATTATTTTACCACTTTATAGGCTTCAGAGCAAGTAAGAGTACGATTTTGGCGTAAAGTCAGACAAAAAAGATGGCTGTTTTTGTAAAATTTATGTGAATTTTCCACAAAAATAAATGGTATAAACTTCCACTCTGTGCTATACTGTATCTATTAAAATGTATTTTTCGACATGATTATACAAAATTCGATCTCCCCTGCGAGATCCGCCCGGGGTTCATTAGGACAACACTATCTATGATACCACCGGACACACTATGCACGAGAAGGAGGATATGGTCATTATGCGTAAACTATTTACAAAGGACAAATCCGAAAAAAAGGAAGAGAACAAATCAATCCGCACCGCAGCTGTTCCGACAGTGCGCAAGGAAAAAAAGAAAAAAGAACGCACCAAGGCAAAGCGATTTGTTAAGAAAAAAAGCAAAGCGGAGTCTGCCGCCACCGAGTCAGAACAGGTAGATGAGCCAAAGGACATCACTTCAACGGAATATACGGATACTGTTGCACCGGAAGATACCGGCACGGCTAATCCCGCTGCTAAGAAAAAATTTGCAAAGATTGGCAAAAAAATAGGGAAGCCATCTCGAAAACAGAAAGAAAAGGCTAAATCATCCGGCAAAATCGGCAAGAAATTTCACTTGCCAAAATTTGCCTGGATGCAAAAAGTACAGGAAACCTTTTCCAAGATCCCGATACTTTCCAAAATACACAAACCGACTAAAAAAGGCGGCAAGATCCGTATCCTTACTTTTTCCAGAAAAATGCTGTTGCTTTGTGCCGCTCCAATGATAATCATTTGTGTACTGGTCGCATCTTTCAGCAGCCGGTCACTTTCCAAAGCTGTTGAGGGAGAGATCAAAAATGCACTGACGATCGTTGCCGTTTCCTTGGATGAAACCTACAGTAACCTGTATGAGGGCGATTATGTGCAAAATCAATCCGGTAAGATTACAAAAGGTGATGTTGCTATTTCCGGTAACACGGATCTGATCAACGCCTTAAAGGAGCGAACCAATTTCGAGATTACCTTATACTTTAATGAAATGCGTTTGGTCACCACCTTAAAAAACGATGCCGGAGCACCGGCAAACGGAACGCCTGCAGATGCTGATATGTACAAGCAGGTCATGGAAGGCAAAACGGTATTTAAGAGCGATGTGGAGCTGTATGGAAAAAAATATTATGTATTGTATCAGCCGCTTGTCAACGCAGACGGCAGCATCCCCGGTGCTGTAGCCGTTGCCAAAGACGCAACAAGCGTGCAAAAAACAATCGCTGCACAGACCACGCAGATTATTATTATTTCTATCGTACTTGTACTTGTCACCGGTGCGATCATCATCTGGCTGACATCGCGTATGGTAGTTGTCATGAAATCCACGAAGCATTTCCTTGGCAGACTTGCAGAAGGTGAATTCAGCGTCATGCCAAAAGCGAAACATATGAACCGTAACGATGAGCTTGGTGATATTTATCGAAGCTCCGCATCCTTACAACAAGAGCTGCGTAAGATCGTTAACCATATCAAACAGTCGTCAGCCGACTTGATCCAGTCAGCCGACCAACTGACGGATGTAGCAAAAACCACACGCGATACGGTCGATACTGTATGTCAGTCGATGGAGGGCATCACCGAAGGATCCGCCACACAGACAGAGGAAACAACGATCGCGATCGGAAATGTAGAAAAGATCGCCAACGAGATCACTCACATTTCTTCCATCATGGATTCGCTCACACGACATGCGAATCAAATGTCGGATGCAGAACAAGCGTCAGAAGAAATTGTTCGTCGTCTGAATGATTCCAACGATGAGACGATCGCAACGATCAGCGAGGTATCGGAACAGATCACGACATTGCATAATTCGGTTGCCTCTATCCAGAAGGCGATCACAATGATCCAAAGCATTGCGGAAGAGACCGATCTTCTTTCCTTAAATGCAAATATTGAGGCTGCCAGAGCAGGCGAAGCCGGAAAAGGATTCTCCGTTGTGGCAACACAGATCAGTAAACTTGCTGACCAGTCCAATTCTACAGCCGAAAATGTAGAGGACATTATTGTGACAATTACAGAAGAAGCCGACCGCATGGTCGAGATCATGAACGATGTAAAAGACAAGATCACCGAACAGCAGGAACGCTTGGGCGAGACAATGGAACGCTCCAGCCAGGTGGCACAGGGTGTCCGCTACTCACTCCAGGATATTAACCGTATCCGAGGCAAAATGGATGTCCTTAACCAATCCGGAGATGCAATCCAAGATATCGTACATAACCTTGCCGCAATTTCTAAGCAAAACGAGGCTTCCACACAGGATACCATGAGTTCTGCCCTGGGTATGAGCCAGACAATGAACTCTCTGGAAGCATCCTCTGCAAACTTAAAGAAACTTGCTAATGAATTAGACCAGTCATTGGTACGATTCAAAATGTAATGATCATATCTGAGGTATAGAAAGAGCCCGTGTATTGCACCATTATACAATACACGGGCTCTTTTGTGACGAATTGGTATGCGTTGCCATTTTCTAAAAATTCCTGACCATTTTTAAAATCCCTTATATGTTTATTTCCCTCATTTTCCAATCTGGCTTTAGAATTAATGGCATACTTATTTCCATCAATTTTTATTGTTTTTTGATCATTATTGACCTCAATCGATTGAACATGATCTATTGCCTGTCCCCAGCCATGAGGAACCAAACAAACCTCCTTTTCCCCTAATTTTATCGTCCAATTATCTTTTCCTATTTTGAACATATATATGTCCCTTCCTATATTGGAAAATAACGGAACTACTGTTCCTGGTTTTTCTGCATATGTTCCTATTGCTATCGAACTATCTGTCGGCATATAATAATGGTGGTATGTCTTTCCATAGACTTCCTTTTGTCCATCTCCAATTGCATTTGCAAACCATCTATGAATTTGAACATTATATTCCTCTAATTTATGCGCATTATCAATAAAATATGTTGCATCCCGGTCCTTAATATATCTAATATACCTTTCAGGTGTATTAGGACTTAGATTAGTACGAATCCTAGTACTATACCAATTATTTTCTACCGGATATAATCCCATATATGAATTTTTAAACTCTTTGGCTGACGAATGTAAAACTAAATATAATTGTTTTGAGTCAATATCCTGTGCAATCATAAGAAAATGATTGCCACTATCAAAGCTAAATGAATATCCTTCCACCTTAGTAGCCCTAATCATTATATCATCTATGTACTTTACAAAGGCATCGTCTTCCATTTGTGTATCAAAACCATCTAATTTGAATACACTACTTGAGCATACATTTACGGTAGCATCAATCGGAACAATAGGCGTTCCACATTTCCACATGATTAGCATACCTGTTGCAAATCCTCCTGCTAATCTTTGAACATTATTAGGGAAGCCCAAATCTAAAGATGGGAATACCATAACACCACTTCGATATGATTCTTTTGTTCCTATTCTAACTATACTAGAATCATATTTTCTTATCGCACTTCCAAATAGGTCTTTTGTTTTTCTAATGTAAGGAAGCAAGACTTTTTGCGTATCATCATTTAATAAATTTTCTGGTTTAAATAAATCGTCATATGTTTTTATCGCTTGTGATCCTTTAAAAGCTTCACTTATATTGTTTTCTCTCGTCCAATCATCTGCGACATAATTAACAATTTGAGCATGATACAATTTATATAAATCATAAAACTTCCCTTATAGTTTCCATCTCTGGTCCACAACTTTGTACTTCGAAATGCCATGTATTCGTCATTAATGACCGCATGATCTATTTCCAATAAAGGAATAAAAAAGACCTTTACATCGCAATTCCGTTCTTGACAGATAGGAAATATTACATTTATTAATGTATCCATTGTTAGAGAAACTCTTCCTAATGGAGAGGTTTCCAACTTATTAAAATTCTGTATATCACTAAATAAAGAAGGATCCATAATCAAAATTTTCATCTCTGATATCTGATTAGACATAATACATTTTTTTAATTTTTCAACAATTAAAATTACACTCTTTTCTCCAAATGCATCTTCTAAGGACTGGCCAGCTAAAATAATACTTCCTTTTGAAGTTTCTACCAGCTCCTGTCTAATTTTCCAGTACTTTTCCTCCGGAATTTCTGCCATGAAACAACCTTTTTCATATATATTTATTCGGTTGCTGCGCAATAAATTCTCCATCTTGCATGTATTATTATTTTCATTACAAAACGCATCAAACTCATCCCTAATTTTTCTTAGATTAATCATTTTATATTGCCATCCCAATTGGCAATTCAACAATTCAAATAATTGTATTATACTTTCCCAAGTAAAATAATATCTACTATGAAAAAACGATAATGGATGCCTTTCAAGATCCTCATGTGATATATCTACACATATAGGTATAATTAATGTTTTTGTTCTATCAGCTTTAAAAATTGCACCTGCTTCAAAATTAATCCACGGTTTATTCACATTATCCTTAGTTAATACAATAATACCAACTTTAGACTCATTTAATGCTTGATTTATTTTTTCTAACCAAACAGCACCAGCCTCTATATTTCCAGAATAGAAAATATTTGCCCGCTTATCAAAGACCTGTTCTAATATATTTTCCAAAAATTCTGCATACTTATTAGCTTTTTCCCCACTCCAACTGATAAAAACATCTGGCATATTTATATTCCTCCTTTGTCATTTAATAAAAACTGTTGTCTTAGTTATGTCGAAATTGAAATTATTCATGTCGATATACCGACTATTTATAAGCTAAAATGCCAAAACATCATAGACTCTGAATAAATTATAAAATCTTAATCATAACACTCTCGATCAATCTCAACCAAAACTTACCAGCTACATCAAAATAATAGTTACTCTTATCACTACGGATAATAAAATCAATATAAATCAAAATGTCATAAACACATATTTAACACGAATCGCCTCTCATCATCATCCACTAATAAAAAACTCTGATTACATCTGCAGAATCAACTACTACCCTTCAATCCTTTTAAGCAAAACCACACAGCCACATTGCAGACCCCACTTTGATATAACTACCATCTGTTACCTTTTCACAAATATAATTATTATCTTTGCTAAACATCACTTTATTGCTACTTTCCGAATTGTCCATATATGCCATCTATCTCATTTCTATATGTAGCTGCTACTTTATCACTTGAACAATACAATATTGCATTCTCTTAAAAGCATATTTATTACAAATTATTTGTATCCATAACTTCATTTTTCTTTCAAAGTCTAAATTCTTTGCACTGTAACTGTAACCATCATTAAAAATCTTCTTTATCTTTTTTACCTGGCTATGTGTAATCCATCAAGGAATAAATCATGCTCACAC
>JALEPA010000223.1 GCA_022766515.1 Lachnospiraceae bacterium
TATACCCTCCATTAACTGCTGCTGCCGCTGCTGACAATAATTGCATAGGCGTGATCTGAAAAGACTGTCCAAAAGACATAGTAGCAAGTTCAACTGGCCCAATATTATTTTTACTATGCAAAATACCTACGGCTTCACCGGGTAAATCTATGTTTGTTTTGGATTTAAACCCAAATTTAATCATATAATCGTAAAACTTACTTGCTCCAATTCGCTCAGCAACTTCCATAAAAACAGGGTTGCAGGAATTTTGTACACCTTGAACAAAAGTCTCTTGCCCATGAGAACGAGGACTTCTCCAACACTTAATTGTGCGCCCTGCTACCGTTTTACTGCCTGAACAATTAAATTGACTGTTTTCATCAACGACTCCTTCTTCTAGACCCATTGCTGAAGTAAATACTTTAAAGGTAGAACCTGGCTCATAAGTATCATTAATCGTAAAATTTCTCCACATCTGATTGAGTGCATTTTGCTTTTCACTTTCTGTCATCATTTCCCATGATGCACTTGTTTCATCTGACTGAATAGTAAAAGGCTCATTTAAATTAAAATCTGGCTTAATGGCAAGTGCATAGATTTCTCCATTTTGCGGATTCATCATAATGATACGAACGCCAAGCGCCTGTTTTGCTTTACGCACTTTATCAGCTGCCTGAGTAGCAAATTTTTGAAGGTTGACATCCAGGCTGGTATAAATATTTTTGCCTGCCACAGGTTCCCGTCGCTCTTCTGCCTTTCCGTCAATTTCAATTCCTCTGGCATTGGTCATCGTCAAGATCGCGCCTTTTTTTCCCTGCAATATCTCATCGTACCATACTTCCAGTCCGATGATCCCTTGATTATCCGATCCGGTAAATCCGATCACTCTGGACGCCAAGGTATCATACGGATAATACCGCTGATAATCTTCATCCACCATCACGCCATCTAACTTCAGATCTCGAATCTTATCCGATGTTTCCTTAGGAACATTCGCCTTGATCCGTTCAATCGAAGATACTTTTTCCACTCGCTTGCGGACCGTCTCCTCCTCCAGATCCAGCAGATCTGCCAACTGCTTTATCACTTTTTCCGGCTCTGTGATCTGGTTGTGAATGACCGAAATGGTGGAGACAGGTTTATTGCCTGCCAACACTTCTCCGTTGCGATCATAGATTGTACCTCTTTTCGCTTTGATCGAGCGTTCTCTCTGCTGCACATCTTTTGCCTTTTTGCCATAGTAATCGGCTCTCGCCACCATCAGATACCCCAGTCTGCCCGTCAATCCTATCGTCAAGATACAGATCACTACATATACAAAAACAATCCGCTGCCGTTGTGTCGTCTTGCACCGTGCCATGCCAATCTCACCTTTGCACACAATTTTTTCTTACTACTATATGAAACAGACGCCCTGCATATGCAAGACGCCCGTTTTCTTGACTTAATAGGAAATTGCTCGAAATGTGGCGTTATGCCACCAAGAATTGCTTTCGCAATTCTTGTAGAGCAAAACGCCGGTTTTGCTCTTTTGTTCTTTTCCCCAATTCGTTTTACATGAACTGCTTGTCACTCCTCATTCGGATCCGTTGTCGCCTGCGGATCGTCTGTGGTCTGCGGCTCGGTCGTAGCTTGCGGTTCTGCCGAAGTCTGTGGCTCATCCGTAGCTTGTGGTTCTGTCGAAGCTTGTGGTTCCGCCGAAGTCTGTGGCTCGGTCGTATCTTCCGGACTATCTAACTTACGGTAATTTTTATCGCTATATCCACCTTTTGGCACTTCCTGTACAAGATTTCCTTTTTTGGTGGATGGCAAAGTGATCGATGTCTCATCTCCCTTTTTGCTGCTTTTCTGATAGATACCCAACAACGGAAGAACATCTTTCATGACTCCACTGGAAAATTCTGTCGCATAGGTACTATGCGCCTGATCCTCTACATTTGGCTCATCAATCGTGACATAAATAACCACTTCAGGATTGTCGATTGGCGTAAATCCAATAAAAGATACGAGATATTTGCCCTGTTTACGAGGGTATTTCTCTGCTGTACCTGTCTTTCCACCGATCTTATATCCGGATACCTTTGCCGGAGCTGCCGTACCTTCATCTA
This sequence comes from Lachnospiraceae bacterium, assembly GCA_022766515.1. Classification (GTDB taxonomy): domain Bacteria; phylum Bacillota; class Clostridia; order Lachnospirales; family Lachnospiraceae; genus Butyribacter. The sequence goes on from JALEPA010000223.1 coordinate 2,091, forward strand.
CTGTCTTATACAGGTACTGGCGGATCAGTTTGCTGGTCTCTTCCGTCACCACTTTACGAACCATAGTGTTCTGTGTTTTCTGTACGGTCGCACCACTCTCGCTCTGTACTTCCTTCACGACATGCGGCGTATAATAGTTACCACCATTGATCGTTGCTGAAAATGCTGCTGCCATCTGTACCATTGTCACCGTCTGGCTCTGTCCAAAGCTGGATGTTGCCAGATCAGCCGGACGAAGTGAATCTGCTTGAAACACTGTTCCTGTTGCCTCACCCGGGAGATCAATACCGGTCTTATTGCCAAATCCAAAGTCATTGACATAACTCAAAAACTTCTTTCCGCCTAATTTAGCTCCGATCTGCATCATGACATCGTTGCAGGATTCCATCAATGCCTGGCAGATGTTGATTGATCCATGTCCGCCTTTTCCAAAAGCCACACATTTGATCTTACTGCCACTAACCACCTGATAACCATCACAGACATAGGTCTGATCAGGATCCGTCACAC
>JALEPA010000282.1 GCA_022766515.1 Lachnospiraceae bacterium
TTTTTATGACAGGGGGATGGATTGAAAGCTACCCCGATGATGTCAAAGCGATCGCTAAAGCCGGGCATGAATTGGGAAATCATAGTGAAAACCATAAACAGATGTCTACTCTGTCTGCCGAAGAATGTAAAAAAGAAATTATGGCACCGCATGAAAAAGTCAAGAAACTGACCGGTGTCGATATGACAGTCTTTCGTCCGCCTTATGGCGATTATAATGATACTCTGATCGGTTGTGTGCAGGAATGTGGTTATCATGCGGTACAATGGGATGTTGACAGCTTGGACTGGAAGGATTACGGCGTCGACTCGATCATCAACACCGTTCTTGGTCACAAACACCTTGGTAACGGTTCGATCATCCTGTGCCACAATGGTGCCAAATACACAGCGCAAGCTCTGCCAAAACTGATCGACGGCTTGAAAGAAAAAGGCTTCACCTTTGTCACCATGTCAGACCTGATCTATGATGGTGCCTGCGAGATCGATGTCGAGGGCAGACAACATCCTCTTAATACACCGGAGGCAGCCGCTGACTCTCCTGCGCCAACTGCTGCCTCTCACTAAACCTAACGGAGTAAGCCGGCAATGGTATGCACCACCATGATACGCACTTCCGGCATCCACTTTTTCTTGTGCGCACCACATAGTTATTATTCTACAATTACACCATCAGATGTACAAGCAGTTTGTCTTCTTTCTGCAAACAGGGTATACTATCTTTAGAACAAAGAGTCGCTTGCGACTCTTTCGCGCTCAAGCGGTGCTGTGTACAGCTAACTTCTTCTCCGCGAGATGCGCATCCTCGCGGAGCGTTTTTTACTTTATAGGAAACGAGAAGTTTCCTATAAAGTAAAATATTTTCAAAGATACAACTGTGATACAAAAGAGGATTATCTTACCTTTTGTGTGATGGAAAGACAGGGGTATTTTACAGACAACAACAAAGTAAAGGTGTGAAAACAAGATGGCAAACATACTAATTGTAGAAGATGAAGAACCAATCTCCAATCTGATCCGAATGAGTCTGTGCAAGACAGGTTATCACTGCGAGCAGGCTTTCGACGGGGAAACCGCAGCAGATCTGATTGAAGAGCACACTTACGACTTGATCTTACTGGACATCATGCTTCCGGGCATTGATGGCTATGAACTGCTTTCCTATATAAGGACGACCGACATGCCGGTCATCTTTCTCACCGCGATGGGAACTTTAGAAGACAAAGTGAAAGGATTGAGGGCTGGCGCAGACGATTATATAACCAAACCTTTTGAAATGGTAGAATTACTTGCCCGAGTAGAATCTGTCTTGCGCCGTTATCACAAAAATGAGGAGAGGATCAACATATTAGATGTCACAATTGACATTCCATCGCGAACTGTAACCAGAGACGGCAAACCGATCACCCTTACCATGAAAGAGTTTGATCTGCTGCTGTTTCTGGTACAAAACAAAAACATTGCACTATACCGGGAAACAATTTATGAAAATATATGGCACAGCGATTACATGGTAGACGGACGCACGGTGGATCTGCATATTCAACGCCTCCGTAAAAAAATGAACTGGGCTGACAAGATCAAAACTGTTTATAAAATAGGCTACCGTCTGGAAGTCGATCCGGACGAGAAAGGATGAAATAACCATTGAAATTTTACTGGAAAATTTTTGTCAGTTTTTTTATTCTGATCGCCTCTGCTTTTAGCATTTGTGGCACTTGGATGATCACCGCATCCTTTCAATCTTCGTGCAAACGCGAGATTGCAATGGGCATGAGCAAAAATGAAATGTATCGTACTTCACTGCGCAACATTACCGACTCAATGCCTGCCGGATATTTCCAAAAACATCCTGATTTCATGAAAGAAATCGGCTCTTCTCTCACCGCCGGATCGGTGACAGAGACAGAGTCTTTTTCCATTTACGGAAAAGAACAGAAAGTAATTTACTCTTCCGGCAAACTTCCTATCGATCAATCCCTGTTAAAGCAAGCAGACAAGAAACATAAAGCCTATAAGATCTATGAAAAATCCGGTCATTATTACCTGCGCACGGTCAGTTATACCGTCCTTGCCATCAATGTGTCCGGGTATTATCTTGAAACGACCACCGATATCACGGACATTTATCATATGCGACAGGAAATGACGAAAATGTACCATTCGATCATCTTGATCGTGTTGCTTGGCTGTATGATCCTATCTCTCGTGCTGTCCTATTTTTTGACCTACCGCGTGCGCACCTTGTCGGCATCAACCCGTGCCTTTGCCTTGGGAGATCTCGACCGCCGCGCTATCGTACGGGGACATGATGAGATTGCCACGCTGTCCGAGGATTTCAATCAAATGGCAGATCATTTGCAGCAGAAGATCCAGGAACTGTCCGAGCATGCCAAAAACCAGGAAAATTTCACGGCAGCTTTTGCCCACGAACTAAAAACTCCACTGACTTCCATCATTGGCTATGCCGAGCTGTTACGCTCTATGTCACTGTCACCCGAAGAATCGATCGAGTCTGCCAATTACATTTATTCACAAGGCAAACGATTAGAATCGCTATCATACAAACTGATGGATCTTTTTGTATTGCGCCAGCAAACGATCTCTTTTGATCCCATATCAGTTCCCTCACTTGGTGACACTTTGCAAAAATTGACCTATGTCAACTTGCAAAAGAAACAGCAGCAGTTTCAGGTCGATCTGCAGCCCGGCACGATCTATGGTGACCAGGAACTGGTTCTCTCTTTGCTCGTCAACCTGATCGACAATGCCAGAAAAGCATCCGATACCGGGCAGTCCGTCTATGTAACGGGAACGGCTACCGTAAACGGCTATCGAATCTGCATCCGTGACGAGGGAAAAGGGATGCCACCGGAAGAAATCCCTAATATTACCAAACCTTTTTATATGATCGATAAATCCCGGTCGCGCAAAGAAGGAGGCGCCGGTCTTGGCATGACTTTATGTCACGAAATTCTACGCCTGCACAAGGCAACACTGGAAGTGCAAAGTACACTTGGAGAAGGTACTTCCATGATCATTGAATGGCAGACACCTGATGAAGAAAGGAATGTGGACTTATCATGAGAAAAACAATTCAGATTATTTTAATATGTTTGACCATTGTGGCATTTGGAACGGCTGCAGAACTGCTCCCTGCTCTGGTCAATCAACTGGATGAACGCCATACGACAGGCAAAGTCGTACAAGTGTCGGATGATTCCGATCTTACTTCCTCTCATCTGACACTCTCCTACGAAGATCGTTTGGATATTTTGTCGGGCAGCCCTACCTACACGGTTGTATTTCACACCAAAAAGCTATCCAATGTTTTGGATTATGATGAGGCGTTCCTGACCAATCTACAGCAACAGCTGGCTCTTCTGGAGCAAGATAACCTGATGTCCAGCGCCCCTTCCCTGGCAGATCTAACCAACGCATTTGTCTCTGCGGATTATGTGTCGGTCCATAGTATGGTTTCAGAAGATAATAGCTGTTTCTATAACTGGCTGCTTCGTTTTGAGACTCCATCCGGATCTTCGTCTTCCTTCACGAAGCTAGAGCTGTTGTTTGATCCGGAGCAAAAACTGTTATACCAACTGAATATCGAAGGCGTCAACACAGACAAAATTCTTGCAAATCAAAAGGAAATTGTCAAACAGCTTGCAAAATATTACTCTTGCAAAGCTGCAAATGCTTCTTCTTTGTACTCCAATCAAGATGCTGCTAAAATTTATTCCAAATACAAAAAAAACGGACGACAGCTGACTGCCAATTCCACTTCCATATATTCCAATGAATCAGCGGACATCTCGCTCCTTCTGACATCGGACATATCAAAAATCCACTCTTATTACCTGATCCAGACAGGAAAGGGCAAAAAGAATGGCATCGTATACTTCTATCTGGGCGATTTTGTGGACAGCTCTATTACCACACCAAACCTCTACGATGCAAATGTGAGTACAAAATACAATGCCTCTTCTAATTAACACGAAATTTTGACCTCTTTACTATCATAGGAACTTGATGATACAAATACGATACATTTCTTATCCATTCGTGATACATTTCTTTGTTTCAATAAGCTTGTTACAAAAACAACACATGTACAATAGAAATGAGGTTCCTATGAAGAAAAGAAAATATCAAACACGACTGTTACTGCTTTTTTGCATCCTGCTGTCTTTCGTCTCTGCCCTGGGATACGGCACATGGTGTCACTTTGCCAAACAACCTGCCGCCACAGCAGACACGATCACAGCTTCACAGGTGCAGGAACATTCGCAAGTAAGCGTACATTCTTCCCACGCAGCGAAATCTCCGTCTGCGACTGACAATCCACTCTATATTTTAGTCAATAAAGATCACAAACTGCCCAAACATTACAAGCCTGATCTTGTAACTCTCAAGAACAAAAAACAGGTATGCAGTGAAATGTACCGGCACTTGAAAGAGATGTGGTTTGACTGCGAGAAAGCCGGTCCCGGCTATTCGATTTCCGTCGTAAGTGCATACCGCACCGCCCATAAACAATCCGAGCTGTTACGCGATGAGATCAAGAAAAATGAGCGGCTTGGTATGACAGCAAAACAAGCAAAAAAAGATGCTCTTCGTACGGTTGCCCCTGCCGGATATAGTGAGCATGAAACCGGATTATGCGTAGATATTACTGCCACCGATTATCAAATGCTCAACGAACATCAAGCAGAGACTCCGGAAAACAAATGGCTGCGCAAACACTGTGCAGATTATGGATTTATCCTTCGTTATCCCAAACATAAGGAAAAGATCACAGGATACCAGTATGAATCCTGGCATTTCCGTTATGTTGGGAAAAAGGCAGCCAAAACCATCACCAAAAAAGGCATTACACTGGAAGAATATTTAGAGGATTATTGATGCTCTTTCTCATATGTGTAACATTCTTCATAGCCGTCCTGTTTGGCATCACGGATCATCTTTTGGATGCGTTCCTCAAACTGTTGGTCATTTTTCGCATAAATAGTCTTCCAGGCATTTTCCTGTAGATTCACGCAGACATCCAACCAACTGTCCGGTTTATCGGACAGTTCTTTCTCGGATGCCTCCGAATGAATCACAAAATGTTTTCCCTGGTCGACATACTCTTCCATTGTCTTCGCTTTCGTGTTCTTTTTCCAATCCGTCCAAAGTGATGACGGATTTTCCTGATCTAATTTCTCTTCTACCTGCTTTGCCCGCAAAGACCATCCATCTGCATCAAATGTCTCTCCGTTATCCGGATTCTTTGCTAAAGAATGATATGGTCGGAAATTTAACATTAAAACTCCATCAGCAAAATTCATGCCATTATACGCGGCATACTTTTGATCATCTGTCTGTAACACGGTGCTGCTATCTTCCTTACATTGCTCACCCAATGCCGTTAAATAGGCTTTACCGTCATTATCATAATCCCAGCACAATCCTTTTGGTCCGTAGGTCATTTCCATCATACCAAGTGTAGAACCCAGATAATCGACTACCTGCTTAGCAAGATCAACATGATCTGATCCTGCATTGACACTCAACCACTGGTCATGACTCTGTACTTTCGTCGTAGCGATCAAAGCCTTGTCAGGAACGACCGGATACATCGCTTTTCCATCATCCGAATGTTCCTCATTGTAAAAGGTTCCGCCGCTGATCGTGCATACACCTTTTCCGTCCTTGAGCTTTTGCAGCATATCATCATATGTATTATCCTGCGCTTTCGGATCTAACAGCCCTTCTCGATAACAGCGGTTCCACATCTTCAGGCTTTGTACATATGCCCCATCTTTACCCTCTGATGAGGTATAAAGACCTAACAGATCCTCTTCCTCCCCTTTGGCATTTTCCAAAAGAAATGTTCCTTTTGCAGCATAACCAAAATAATAGGACAGCAGATTATTCACCGGAGCGATCGACGCCTCTTCGACGCCCTCCTCACTGTAGCTGGAGAACGCATAGTCTGCACCTGCTTTCTCTTTCATCTTCTTCGCTACCGCAAGAAAATCATCAAAATCCTTGATCTTAGGTGAGCCACATTCTTCATACAGATCGTAGCGCAAATACCAAGCAGGTATCTGTTCATACTCATCACCTGTCTGTGGACTGTATGCATAGTCATCATTGGCTAATTTTACCAAACGCTTTTGTTTGACGCCATCCTGATACAGATCCTTTGTCCATGTCAGGAAAATATCCGCATCCGTTTCATAAAACTTCTCCATCTCATCGGTATCCTGTATACTAATCGTCAATTTGACGCCAAATCGATCCGCCAGGATCTGACCAAACCATCCCTCTACTTCACCATAATAATCGCTATTATCACAGTGCAGATCCAACGCAACGAGATCGTCATTCTTTCCGGCTGTCTGTTTCTTATTCTTAGTCGAATCTCCCTTGAAAAAGCTGCTGCCATTTCCTGTCGTCAAAAATACGGCTGCAAGCACTACTACAAGCACAGCGATCAGTGCTCCCATGTACTTCTTCGCATGCTTTGCTGACAATACATTTTTTACGCGATGCTTCGTCGTATGCGCTCCAAATGCAAGTTGTCCCGGTGTATATGGCTTTCTTGTTGCAAATTGAAGAAGGCTTTCGGAATATTTGATCCGCATTTCTCCGCTAGAGTCTTTCAATACAAACTCATCGCAGCTCATCTCCATATCCCGTTCCATCATCACATAGGCAACCCATACAAGCGGATGGAACCAATAGATGGCTAACAAAATCGAGGCAGCCCACTTGATCAGATAATCTTTTCTCGCAATATGATACTTCTCGTGCGACAACAAATAATCCTTTGTTTCCCGCTCCAATCCTGTAGGAAGATAGACGATCGGATGGAGGATTCCAAATACAAATGGACTTGGAAGTCCCTCACACTCATAAACGCCGTCTCCCGTACATTTTGGATGATGCAGTTTCTTACGCATCTGTAGTGCACGCACGATCATATATGCCAAGCCAAGCGCCATACCTGTCAACCAAATTACAAACACGATCTGATAAGTGTTCCCATTCTCTGTCTGTCCCTTTTTCTGCGTCAACGCATTGCTGTCAGATTCCTGATCCGCCACAGTATCTTCTTTCCCAGACACAGTCTGTTCTTGCTTTGTGGAACTGTCCCCGCTGTCCTTTTTTGCGGACACATCATTCTTGTCAGACACTGTATTGCTGTCGGTTACTGTA